>DATIJX010000139.1:0-16451 GCA_035478175.1 Ignavibacteriaceae bacterium | reverse complement strand
ACTTGCCGTTAAACCTGTTTTGTTAATTCTTGATGAGCCATTTTCTGCACAAGATGTTGAATCACAGTTGAATCTTGTTAAGCTTTTTAAGCAACTAAATAAAGAGTTTTATATCACAATGATCTGTATCAGCCACGATTTACGAATCCTCAGGAATCTTGCAAACAGAGTGATCATTCTCAAAGATGGAGAAATTGTTGAAAGTGGTGTAACAAAAGAAGTATTTAATAATCCTAAAAAAGATTACACAAAATTTTTGCTATCAGCAGAAGCGTTGGATTTGAGTTACGAGGAGTTGAAAACAAGTTCTCTCCCGTAGCACAGATTGCTAATCTGTGCTACAAATATTAATCAACTTTTCGTAAGAAAAGATGTCATCTTTAATGTTAAGCTATTTTACTAAACTCGCATAAGCAACCAGCTTATCTTCATCATAATCTACTTTAATTTGCGAATAACTATCAAGGAACTGAGATAATTTATCAAACCCAAACTCCTTGTGATTAAATGTCGGATACTGCTTCTTGATCATTATCCCGATGGTGGCAACATTTACTCTGCGGTTTTCTTTCTTCAATAATGTGATGATACTGTTCTCTATCTGTTCACTCACTTTCTTTTGAGGAGATTGCAGCGTTTTTGATTCCTTAGGTTTAATTTTTGCCGGTTGATAATCAATCAATCCATCTGCAACATTCACCAGATCCCGGGATATGGATCCGGGAATTCCCATTAAAAAAGTTTTTTTGCCGAGTGATCTCAACTCATTCAACAGTGGAATAAAATCACGATCTCCTGATACCAGTATTAATGAATCTATGTTCTCATTCTGCATAAACAGCTTCATTGCATGAACACAAATAAATGTATCCGCACTGCTTTTTTCTGTACGTGATAACGGTGTGAACACTGGCTGGATTCCGCTTGTAAGTAAACTGTTGATTTGTCCATTGAAACGAACCCAATCACCAAATGCTTGTATTGATGCAATGCCTCCTTTCTTCTCACATAATCCTCTGATAATCATTAAATCAGGTTCTTCACCAAAATTATTCAGCGAAGAGTAATAGATATTTTCAAAGTCAATAAAAACTGCAATTGTATTTTGTATTGGTCTCTCAGTTTGATCTTTCACTGATATTCTCCTAAATAAATTCTACTAATCATTAAAAATTCTTTTTAATGACATTCTGCTTCAAAACTTACCAAGATTTGAAGTTTGTTCAAATAATTCATAGGTACATCACACATTACAAATGTGTAGCACAGATTAGCAATCTGTGCAGCGAATGTTTTTTACAGCACCAAATACTCTGAGCGACAATATGAATGTTTCCAATTACTCCAGCTATCTATTAAACCAGCATTTACAGGGTTCAACAAAACATACTTAATGATAAAGTATAATTCCTTATCATCACGAACTAATCGATCATAACTCTCATCCTGCCAGAACTTACCAGTTCTATTAAGAATCTGATTACTTTTTCTTGCAGATATTCTTTTAATTGATTGCATAATTTTACTAATCCCTCTACTCCCTTCAATCAGTTCAAATACAAGATGAATATGATTTGGCATTATACAATAGCAAATTAATTTGTAATCTTTTCCATCAGGGTGATTCAAAGTGTATTTGCAAATCTCTGCTACTTTGGGGTTAGCTAAATGATTTTTTCCATAAAGACCACTATCCAGAAGATCATCATACTTTTTAAGAAGTCTCTTAAACTTTTCATCATCATTGGTTTCTAAAGATTCAATTGCAGCTTTTATTTCAGCTACTTTAATTGAAGGTAATGAATCAGCTAATCGGAATGTTATAAAATATATTCCTTCTCTGAAATATAGATGTGGAAGATTACGACGATTAAAATGTTTGTCTGTCATAATTTTAGTTGATTTCAGTAGCACAGATCAGCGATCTGTGCTTGTTAAACTAAATATGTGGCACAGATTATTAATCTGTGCTACAAGAATTTTATTTATTCTACTGCACTTTTACTCTCACACCTTCCGAATGACTTGCAAACTCAGGTGCGTACATACACTGAATGGTTGTAATTCCGTTTGAGAAATCTCCTTTGTGTGTAACTCTCAAAGGATACTCGAATACATACGTGCCTTTTCTCAAATAATCCATAAAGAAGTTGGTTGCAGCATCACGGGTGTTTTCATAATACCACAAACCATCCTGATATTTGTGAGTTGAGAGAACGTTTATCGGTTCAAATCCTGCTGCACGCATATCTTTCATATGAACGAATTCCATATCGCGGTCAACACGGATTTCAATTCGTACTTTTATCAAATCACCCGGCTTCAGTTTTGTATTTTCGTCAACCGGAGTAATTTTCTTTCCAGTCGGAGAATCCAATTCTAAGAACAACTGCTTCTTTATCTTCAACGGGGTTTCAGCCGGAGTAATTTTATCAAGCTGTTCATAATACTGCCAATAGAGTGAACCCCACGCGACAACATTATTATTATTCGTTACAGTCACTTCTCCCATCGACGGAGTAATCTCTTCACCTTTCCAGGAAGTTTTGAAATATCCTGTTCCAGCTTCAATATGAATTTCAGGATTGTTTAGAAGATCAAGCATCTGTCCGCCAATTTTTATATCAGGCATCTTTGTATCAGCAAGCCAATCAGATCCTCTCAACAGAAGAGCATAACAAGCTTCGGCAGTTGCTTTGGTTGTTTTCCAATCCTGTACCTGTTTTTGTTTCAGCAGCCAGATTTTCATCTCATCAACAGACTTCTGATCTTTCACAATTTCATCAACTGCTTCAATCAGCAAAGCCTGAGTTTCAATCGGTGCCTGATACCAATACCATCCCCATTCTTCCTTGAAATACATTCCCATCTCATCATTGAATACAGCATTCTCGATTATCGATTTGATTATATCCTTTGCTGTCTTCGCATCATACATTCTGTAAAGAGCAAGTGCAATCATTCCCTGCATATACTTGTTGTTGCTCAGCCAATACTTTTGTGCCTGACCTTTCCAGTAATCAAATGCTTCTTTGTATTTATCATCAACAGGAATATCGAGATAGTAGCTTCTTCCGTAAAGATATTGTGCCTGAGTGTAACCGATATTCTTTTTATCAAGAATTCCATGCTTCTTTATCCATTCATAATCTTCATACATTCTAATATCTGTGTAGATGACAGCTTTCCTTAGCATTTCCCAGGTTGTTGCATTTTCACGGATATCTTTTATACCCAGTCTTTCAAGATGTCCCATTCCAACAACGATGTACTGAGTGATGAAACGGTTTTCAGGTAGTCCCGGGAACCAAGGCCATCCGCCGTTTGAATATTGCATCTCCTGCATTTTCTTTTCTGCACGTTCAAGTTCTCCAGCCATTTTTACAAGATCAAATAGTAATCCGACTCTTCTCTTTCTTTCACTTTCATCCTGTGCATCAAGAACCCACGGAGTTTCTTCAAGCAATGCATATTTCAATTCCTGGTTCTTTTCAAGATTTGAAAGCAGTGCATCTTTATCAACTTCTTTCCACGTGTCAAATACTTTTTTGATCTTCGGACTTGAGTTTGCAATATGAGTTGCAATACTGTTGGCATAAAACCTGTTGAAAACCTGTTCAATACATTCGTAAGGATATTCCATCATATACGGCAAAGCCTGAATCGCATACCACGCTGGATTTGCAGTGAACTCAAGTGTGAGGTTATAATTCTGTAATGTGGAAGAATTATTCTCCATCAGCTTTTTAAGTAGAAAGGTTTTCGTCTGATTTCCTCTGACAGGAAGTGGAAGCGTTTCTGTTACAAGCATCCTGTTAATAAGAATTGGGAGAGCATTCTCCTCGCCATCACTGAATTCGCCAGATTTTGCAATCACTCTATAAACGATCGCATCTACTTTTCCAAGAGGAACTTTTAATCTCCAGCTTAAACCTTCGCTCATTCCTTTTTCAGCTGAGAATGATTTCACGTTATCGGTGTTTTCAAAAAGACCATCAACCGGATTCATTGTGAATGCATCAAACAACTGCAAGGTTGCTGAGCCAGTTATTGAAGTGTCCGAAAGATTACTGACTTTTGCCGTAAAATAAATTTCATCACCTTCTCTTAAAAATCTTGGTGGATTCGGCATTATCATCAGATCTTTCTGAGTTACTGTTTCATTGTAAACAATTGAACTCTTCAAATCTTTCGTCAATGCAAAGCCCATAAATTTCCAACGAGTCAATGCTTCCGGAACTGTGAAGGAAATTATTATCTCACCTTTTTCATTCGTTCTTAATTCGGGATAGAAGAAAGCAGTTTCGTTTAGATTTTTTCTGATAGAAACTCCTTCAAAAGATTGTTCTGGTTGAGTACTAGTTACTAAACCCTGTGATTTATCTCCATCTTTTTTTCTGTCTTCCTCTTTCCCAAGTTTTGATGCTGTCAAACCTTCTTTTTCTTCCGTTACCACTCCAGAGAGATTAGCTGCAATATCAACAGCAGATTTGGGTGCATTTGAATCCAAATAAAATCCTACCTCATCTCCCCTTCCTCCTCTTATGCCATAGCCATACCCATAAAAATAAAATCCGAAGTTGTTGATGTACGGATAATACATGTATGGTCTGTTATAGTACAAATTCCATCCCTCATTATAAAAATTAGAACTGATACTTTGAAAATTGTTATCGGCTGTCCAGTTGTATCTGGAATAGAAATAAGGATGAATATTGAAACCCCAGTAATTTGCTGCAAACACATCCAGCGAAGCATCATACATCGAGGCAAGAAGCTCTGCTGCAACCGCATCACCGTTTGGTCCGGAGATTTTCAGCTTCCATTCTTCTTTGGAACCTGGCAGAAGTTTATTTCTAAAAGTCTCAAATGAAATTTTCAGTTGCTTGTTAGTCCAAGGGACAGAAATCACTTTTGTAATCAAGTGCGGCTCATTGTTAACAATGAATGAAACGTGGGCAACAAGATTACCACGATATTCTTCTTTAATTGGTATATCAATTATCTTCTGCTCGTTATCAAGACTAATCCATTCTTTCTTTATAATCTTTGAATCGTAAGTAAGCTCATAAAGCACTTTAACATTTTTTTCAGCAGAACCGATAAAAAGTTTTGCTGTTTCTCCCGGTTCATAGCTTCGCTCGTTCAAGTAAACCCAGCTTGCTTCGTTCAACGGAGTTTTTTTCGATTCCGGATCAAACAGAGTGAAGTATTTTGTCAGCTCAACCGGAGTTCCATTTTTATCTTTTGTTTTTAGAATGAGAACATATTTACCAGGCTGCCATTCAGGTAAATTCTTGAAAGAAATAAATGCGCTGTCATTTGTAACGAAGCTTGTCTGGAATTCTTTTCTTTCTTTTTCCCAGTTGAAGTATTCATTCTCTTCGTCGTAAATATCATTAGTGAAGTTTTTATAGAACTCTTCTTTAGCCATTAAAAATTTATCTGGTTTTGACCAGAGTCTTTTCCTGAAATTTCTGTCAGGTGATTTTAGCTTGTGAACTTCAATCGCTATCTGTGCTGGTTCAAACTGACCGTTAAGATTTGTAGTTGTAACCTGGTATCGAACTATTGAATCGCTTTTTACTATTTCGGGAATATTAATGTTTGCAACCAATGCAACGTAACCGGCACTCACATAAGTTTGAGCAGAATGAGTTTCGCCGGTTACATCAATTACATCAGCATAAACAGTATAGCTGAAAACAGGTTTTGTTTCTTTCGGCATTGAAAGATCAGGAACAAGATCAAACTCGATTTTAAATTTTCCTTCTTTATCAGTTGTTGTCATTCCGTTTGTTATTTCCATTTCATTGTATCTTCCCCAGAACCAGTTGTAATACCACCGCCATCTGAAATCATAATACGGAAAGTAAACTGTGCGAACGACTCTGTATTTCACATCAACATCATTCAGGTTCGCACCAGAGTAAGTTTTTGCAAATCCGTCAACTGTTACTTTGTCATTTAACGAATAGCTTCCTTTAACAGGATCAAATTTTACTTCAAACTTTGGTCGCTTGTATTCTTCAACTCTGAAATACTGCGAACCATTTTCATTCGAAATCATATACTGTCCGCCGATTTTACCTAACGGAATTGTAAACTGCCCGTTGAATGTTCCGTATTCATTCGTTGTGAAAGTTGCATCGGAAATCTTCTGGTAGTTCGCATCGAGGAAAGTAACGGTAGTTTTTCTGCCTGTGATGATCTTATGATCTTTCTTCCCATCTGTCTCAATCATCAATCCCTTGAAGTAAACTACTTGACCGGGTCTGTAAATGGCTCTGTCGAGATAAAAGAAAGTTGTTGTTCTTTTCTCAGCTTTTTGTTGATATGAATAAGCATAAAAATTCTGCGATTCGAAGCGGTCGTTTTTATCAATAAAAATCACTTTGTAACTATTGTAGCTAGCTGTACTTTTATTCAGCACTATTGATCCTTGCTCATCTGTAAATCCGCTTTTAATAAGAAAGAATTTATATTCTCTATCATCAGGCTCATAACGTTGTCCATAAAATTCAAATTTGACATTTGATATTGGTTTCCCCGACTTACGATTAAGAACATAAAAATGCTCATTATTGTTTTCTTCACTTTTCCTGATGTAACTGATGTTCGTCACCCAAGTTTTGCTGTAACCAACTGCATTTTTTAGGTAAGAAAATTCTGAATCTGTTCCAACAAGAACAAGATATTGTCCAACAGACAATGCTGGCATTTTAATTTCAACGCTGTGCTGCTGGTAGTCTTTATCATCGGGAAGATCAACAGACCATTCGTAACTTGGTTTCTGTGATGAATATAGCTGGATAAGCTGCTGTGAGTTTAAATTCTTTTCCTTGTTCGTTAATGATTCATTCCAGGGAATAACTCTTATATAAATTTTATTAACATTCTTATATGTCACCAAAGCGCGGAAGGGCTGATCGGGAATATTTCCATATTCAGTCTGGACACTCAAACTTTTCTGAAGTATTGTATTCTGAAGCCATCTGCATTCTCCTGCGCCATAGGTCTCAGGATATTTTTCAATTACTGAATTGCAAATCTCCAATGCTTTCTTAATTTCCCATTTATAATCATCGGATACTGAAGGACTATACTTCATCCCTTCATTATAATAGTACTGAGCTTTGTTGAATGAAATAAGTGAAGAGTAGGGAACATTACTGAATTGCTTTTCCATTTTTATAATTACGCTTATGTATAAGCTATCCTTCGTAGGATGAACGCTGATAGTTCTTACAAAATTCAATCTTGCCAGATCAACATCAATCAAAGCATCTTTTTCTTTATCATCAAGATGAAATGCTACTAACTTCTGATACAGTTGAATTGCATAGAACTTTAGAGAAAGTGAATCTTTAGTTGAGTAATTGATATCAACAAACTCATCTGCCGGAGAAAAATCATCTTCACTCTTTAATTCAAACTTGTAAACTGGCTGTGTAACTGATGCTTCATCATTTACAAAAAAGGCAAGTGCCTGATGTGCAAGCAAATCATATAAAGTCGGACGGAGATAAGCATGCTCAGTCGTTCCGTAAACAAGAATATCTTCAAACTCTTTAAGTGGAATTTTTTTCAGCTTCTCGCTCTGTTCGAGAGATGCGTTGAAATATTTTACAACTTCTCTTATTAGTCTTGCAAGATCCCACGTTTGGAAGTCCTCATTATCAAAATTTACCGTTTCGGTTCTTTGCTGGAATCTCCATCGGTTATTCTGGTAATACTGCCAATAAACATTGGCGAGAATTGATTCAAGAATTGCATTTGCGGGAAACTGTGCAGCATCAATTTCAGCTTTTACATCATTAACAATTTTAACGTGACTGTCTTCTTCAATATAGTTTCCATATTTCAATTTATAGAATACAGATTTTATGAACTGCGGCTGGTTGTTATCCTTCTTTGCAGCTTTATAAATTTCTTCTACTACTTCGAGTGCAGAGCGCGTCAATCCTTTTTGTTCGAGTGAATCCACTTTCTGCCACGCAGCTTTGTAATCATTTTTAAATTGAAAAGTAAATTCATTGTCTGCGTCAGAATCGAACATATTTACTCCCGGGATTAAGCTAGAAAAAGCTAATAATAAAAAAGCAAGAGGAATGAGCAACAGAAGAAGATATCGGTTTTTCATTATGGTTACCCTTATATTTTTCATTTATAAAAACTCCAGTAAATCAATTTTATTAACTGGTAGTTTTACTTCAAGGAAGTCATTTGGTTCCTGCCCAAAGGACCTCTTCTGCCAAAGGCATTCCTTTGGAAGGAGAAATTATTTTATTGTCTTTAGAAATTTAATGATAAGGAGAGTTAAATGAGACAGATTTGACGGAAGTGTTTGTTTGACTGATTATTCTTTGTGACTTTGTGCCCCTGTCCGCCTCTGGCGGATTCGTGCCAATTAAGAACTAGGAATTTCAGCCCCAAAGACTCTAAGACACAAAGCCACGAGCTGGAAACCTTCGAGGTTAGTATCCGATGAACAGCCCGCAACCTTGAAGGTTGCTGACTGAACTACTGATTATGAATAGTCAGCTTTTCAAACATCTCAATATCTGTCATCGTTGTAACCTTAAAGTTGAGCATCGAACCTTCAACAATATTTATATCGATGCCAAGCTCTTTTATCAGCATTGATTCATCTGTTCCGATAAAATTCTTTTCGTATGCTTTTTTCATTGCCTTCTTTAAATCTTTATAACGGAAAATCTGCGGTGTCTGAACGTAATATATTTCCGATCTGTCAACATATTCTTTCACAATCTGATCACCCTTCAGTAATGTATCTCTTGCTTTCAAACAAACAAGAGCGTTTCCTTTTTCTTTAGCTGTGTTAATTGCTTTTGTTAGAATAGAATCAGAGAGCATCGGCCGGGCGGCATCGTGGACAGCAACAAGATCGCCATCGTCAGCCTTTATTGCCTTAAGAGCATTATAAACTGAGTCCTGCCTTTCTTCCCCGCCTTCAACCAGTTGGGTGATTTTTGTGAGATTGTAATCTTTGGCAATTTTATTCAGGAGTGTATGGTAAGGCTGTTCTGCAGAGATGATAATTTCATCTACTAAATTATTTTTCTGAAAAATTTCAAGTGTGTAAACGATAAGCTCTTTGCCGTGAAACCGAAGGTACTGCTTGGGAGTTGCAGTGCCTCCTCTTTTTCCTTTTCCTCCCGCGGGAATGACAGCGTAAACTTTCACAATGGAGAATCTTTCTTAATTATTTTAATAGCGATCCAAAAGAATTTCATATCAATCATAAAAGATAAAGCGTGGCTGCATGGGTTGCATGACTGCATGCAACCATGCATTAATGCATCCATGCTCAAAAGCATCCATACAATATTTTAAGCTTTTCTTATTAATTAAATTTTGAAACTATCATTTTTATTATAAAACCAGCATTGCATCGCCGTAGCTGAGAAAACGATATTTTTCTTTGAGCGCTTTCTTGTAGCCTTTCAGCACTAAATCATTTCCTGCAAATGCACAAACGAGCATCAGTAAAGTTGATTCAGGAACGTGAAAATTCGTGATAAGCTTTTTAGTTAGCTTAAAATCGTAAGGTGGATAAATAAATTTATCCGTCCAGCCGCGATTTTGCTTTACAAAACCATCTGCAGTTGTGCTTGTTTCAAGTGCGCGGCAGGCGCTTGTACCTACAACAAAAATATTATGCTTATCGTGCATAGCTTTATTAACTATCTCAGCCGTTTTGGCAGGGATTTCAAAAAACTCCGAATCCATTTTATGTTTGGTTAAATCTTCCACTTCAACAGGTCTGAATGTACCTAAACCAATATGAAGAACAACAGGAACAATTGTAACTCCCTTTTTCTGAATTTTCTGAAGAAGCTGTTTTGTAAAATGAAGTCCTGCAGTTGGAGCTGCAACTGCGCCATCAACTCTTGCAAATACTGTCTGGTAGTCTTCTTTATCTGACGCCTCTGCTTCTCTTTTGATGTATGGAGGAAGAGGAGTCTGTCCGATTTTTTCCACAGCTTTAAAAATATTTCCCGACTGGTTAAACCTGATAGTTCTTCCGCGGGAAGTTGTGTTGTCAATTACTTCACACCAAAGCTTATCATTAAAATATATTTTGTTGCCTATCCTGACTTTTCTTGCAGGGTCAACAATCACATCCCAGATACCATCTTCGGAGTTAAGTTCTCTCAAAAGAAAAACTTCAATTTTAGCGTGGGTCTTTTCTTTCTTTCCGAATAACCTTGCCTGGAAAACGCGGGTTTCGTTAACGACCAGAATATCACCCTTGGACATGTAATCAACAACATTGGTGAAACGTTTTGATTCCATCTCCTGCGTTTCTCTATTTAAGACCAATAGTTTTGATTTATCCCTTGGTGATACGGGATATTTTGCAATTGATGTTTTGGGCAGATTGTAACTGAAATCTGAAAGTTTCATCCTTCTTTATCCTTTATAGTTATGTTGATATAACGGATGGCTTTAATAACCATCCGCTCATACTTAAAATTATTTCTTTTTCTTGGAAGCTGACTTCTTGAACTTCTTTTCATTGATCACTGCTCTTGCTGCAGCAAGTCGCGCAATCGGAACTCTGAATGGAGAACAGCTTACATAATCGAGTCCGGTTCTGTGGCAGAACTCAACTGAAGAAGGTTCTCCGCCGTGCTCGCCGCAAATTCCAACCTTAAGATCTTTGCGTACTGATCTTCCTTTTCTTGTTCCCATCTCAACCAACTGTCCCACACCTGTTTGATCGAGAGCTTCAAAAGGATCTGATGGTAAAATATCATTCTGAACATATAGTGGAAGGAATTTACCAGCGTCATCTCTCGATAATCCAAATGTAGTTTGAGTAAGATCGTTTGTTCCATAGCTGAAAAATTCTGCTCTGTGAGCAATTTCATCCGCAGTCAATGCGGCTCGTGGAAGCTCTATCATAGTTCCAACAAGATAACTGATCTTCTTTCCTTTTTCATTCATAACTTCTTTTGCTACACGTCTAACAATATCTTCCTGAAGAATAAATTCGTTAACGTGTGCAACAAGAGGAATCATAATTTCCGGCTTAACTGGAATTCCTTTCTTTGCAACATTAACTGCTGCTTCTATAATTGCTCTTGCCTGCATCTCAGTTATCTCAGGGAATACAACTCCAAGTCTGCAACCTCTGAAACCCAGCATAGGATTGAACTCGTGGAGACTTTCAATCTTTGCTTTTAGTTTTGATACTTCAATTCTGAGTTCAGAAGCAAGCTCAGCAATTTCTTTTTCTGAATGAGGAAGAAATTCGTGCAGAGGTGGATCAAGTGTTCTGATAGTAACAGGTCTGCCTTTCATCGCCTCAAATATTCCTTCAAAGTCTTCTCTCTGTAATGGAAGAAGCTCAGCAAGTGCTGCTTTTCTGTCTTCAACAGTATCGGACACAATCATTTTTCTGACTGAAGTTATTCTGTCACCGCCGAAGAACATATGCTCGGTTCTGCAAAGACCAATTCCTTCAGCACCAAATGCGATTGCATTCCTTGCCTGATCTGGTTGGTCAGCATTTGTTCTTACTTTCATTCTTCTTATTTCATCAGCCCATTTCATTAAGCTTGAGTAAGTCTGATAAACTGATGATTCTTTCGGCTGCATAGTCTGCGAGATGAGAACCTGGATTACTTCCGATGGTTTTGTTTCAAGTTTTCCTTTTATAACTTCACCTGTCGAGCCATCAATTGAAATATAATCACCTTCTTTAACCACAACATCTTTGTTTTCAACACCGATTGTTCTTTCTTTATAATTAATTTTCAGAGAGCCGCAGCCTGCAACACAAACTTTACCCATTTGTCTTGCAACTAAAGCTGCGTGTGATGTCATTCCACCACGCGCAGTTAAAATACCTTCTGAAGCATTCATTCCTTTAATATCTTCAGGCGAAGTTTCAATTCTAACTAGAATAACAGGATCACCTTTTGCTGCCATTTCTTCAGCATCCTGTGCACTTAATGCTACTTTACCAGAGGCAGCACCCGGACCAGCATTCAGGCCTTTAGCAAGAAGTTTTCCTTCTGAGATTGCTTTATTCTTTTCTTTTAGATCAAAGATTGGTCTCAGTAATTGATTCAACTGGTTAGGTTCAATTCTGCTGATTGCATCTTCTTTGGTGATAAGTTTTTCTTTAACCATATCAACAGCCATTCTAATAGCAGCGAATCCTGTTCTCTTTCCAACACGGCATTGAAGCATCCACAATTTGCCCTGCTGAATTGTGAATTCGATATCCATCATTTCTTTATAATGCTTTTCAAGAATCTTTCTGAAGCCGTCAAGCTGCTTGTAAATTTTCGGGTCTTCTTTTTTCAATTCAGATATCGGATGAGGAGTTCTTGTTCCGGCAACAACATCTTCTCCCTGAGCATTAAAAAGATATTCACCATAAAAAATATTTTCTCCGCTTGCAGGATCGCGTGTAAATGCCACACCGGTACCGGAATCTTCACCCATATTTCCAAATACCATCGACTGCACGTTTACTGCTGTTCCCCAATCTGCAGGAATGTTATTTAATTTTCTGTAAACAATTGCTCTTTCATTCATCCAGGATCCGAACACTGCACTTACTGCACCCCAAAGCTGATCCATCGGATTATCAGGAAAATCGTGACCGGTTTTTTCTCTGATAGCAGTTTTAAATTCTTCAACTAATTCTTTAAGATGATCTGCCGTTAACTCGGTATCTAATCTGAAACCGTGCTGGTGTTTCTTTTTATCGAGAATAACTTCAAATGGATCTTCGTCGTGTTTGTCAACTGGTTTTAAACCAAGAACAACATCACCATACATCTGTACAAATCTTCTGTAAGAATCATAAGCAAATCGAGGATTGTTTGTCCTCTTGATTAAAGCCTGGACTGATTCATCATTAAGACCAAGATTAAGAATTGTATCCATCATTCCCGGCATGGATGCACGGGCACCACTTCTCACAGAAAGAAGCAATGGATTTTCAGAATCACCGAACTTTGCACCCATTTCTTTTTCAACTTTATTAAGTGCAGAAAGAACCTGGGCTTTTAATTCTTTTGGATATTTTTGGTTATTATCATAATAGTGAGTGCAGACTTCAGTAGAGATAGTAAATCCTGCAGGTACTGGTAATGATATATTTACCATCTCTGCAAGATTGGCTCCCTTGCCGCCAAGTAGTGATTTCATCTCTGCTTTTCCTTCGGCTTTCTTTCCTCCGAAAAAGTATACATATTTTCTGGGCATTTTTATATTTCCTCCGAAATTAGATTATTTATTGAAATATGAGGTAAAAAGAAAATTTTTAGACCCCAAAGATAAAGCCTTTAAAGGCTTCTTCATCATCTAAAGAGAATTTTATTTTTAAATAATAGATGTCGATGTCATCCATCTCACGTGCAAATTTGGTCAATTTGACTGCATCCTTCTCTGTAGTGACTACGGAATGCGAATTTGTTGAATAAAACAACTGTCTTATCCTTTGAACATCGTTGTAAGTGTATTTTTTGTGATCTTTGAAAATCAATTTGTTTTGTGTGTCAACTTTTGATTGTCTTAAAATATTAAGGAACGAAAAAGGGGTTGCGATTCCTGAAACAACCAGGCTTTTCTGACCCTGAAAGTCTTCAAGACTTAGTTCGGTATTGTGTTTCAAATCATAGAAACTGAGGGCTTTATAATAACCAGTGAAAATTTGTTCCCCCTCAAAATATTTTATGAGATTTTCAGGTATTTCTTTCTTCTCCATAAATTTTCTGTTGATGATCACCGCACTTGCTCTTTTAATAGAACTGAATGGTTCCCGCATAATTCCGGTTGGCAGAAGTCTATTGATGAAAAAATGATCATCAGTTAAAAACCGCTGATCGATAACAAGCAGATCAAAATCCCGTTTGATCCAGCGATGCTGAAATGCATCATCAAGAACAATTGTGTTTACTCCGGTATCAGTTATTAATCTTTCCGCACCCTTAACTCTGTTTTCAGAAACTGCTGCAGGAACGGAACAATCAAGCACAGTGTGATATATTTCATCTCCCGACTTTTCTACTGTACTCTGAAACTTACTGCCATCATAAACAAGAACATATCCTTTTGACTTTCTGCCATATCCCCTGCTAAGCACACCAACTTTATAACCTCCGATCTTTAATAAATTAGTAAGATAAATTGTAACCGGAGTTTTACCTGAACCACCGAATGTAATATTACCAACAGAAAAAACTTTTGCTTTAACCGATCTGCTTTTAAAAATATTTTTATCGAATAGAAAATTCCGCAGCCAGATTATGAATGCATAAACAGGAATAAAAGGATATAATATGACTTTTAGAAAATTCATTTTTAATTAAGTTTAAATTCCTGTGCCTTCTGCTGAAGCTTATTCAACTCTGCATCGCATTTCGAAATAACTGCAGAAGTTTCCTCATAAGTGAAATTGCTATCAACGTAAATCGTCTCTGAATAAACTACTTTCGCGGTTGTGAAGAAATATGGTATTTCAAATTTGTCCCAGTTGTTTAAAGTTTTTTTTCTTTTGAAACCAACACCTGCAAGCACTACTGGAATACTTGTTTTCTTTGCCGTAACCACTGCACCTGCTTTAAACTTTTGTCTCGGTCCTCTTGGTCCGTCAGGAGTAATGGCGATTGAATATTTATTCCGTGCATAATCAACCATAATTCCGAGTGCAAGATCACCGCCAGTGCTGCTGGAACCTCGAACAACCTGGTATTTCCATTTCTTTAAAATCTTTGCAAGAAGATCACCGTCCTTACTTTTGCTTGTTAATGCTGCGAAGTTTGGAGCTCCATGCAAATACCATGGCAGAATCATCGTACTGTGCCAGAAAGCTAATACATAATTTTGTTTTTTTGAGTTCAAATTCTCAATGACTGAGTAATTCTCTTTTTCAATTTTTAAACTTTTACAAAGAGCAGTTATTCCAAAATACAGGAAGTGATCTCCTAAAAATCTGAGGACTTGTTGTTTAGACTTTTTCAGACTCATTCAGAATTTCCAAAATTGATCTGGCTGCTTTTTTTGATGCACCGTCGCTGCCAAGTTTTTCTTTGACACTGCCAAGTTTATGCTTCATTTTTTCATACGTATTATCATCAGACAATATTTTTGAGGCAGTATTAAAAATATTTTCTGAGTTTGCTTCGTTCTGAATTAATTCAGGGACAACCATCGCATCGAGTAAAATATTTACCATTCCAATCCTATCCAGTTTTATTAACGACTTTCCAATCAAGTAAGTAAGTGGACTGGTTTTATAAACCACGATCATCGGCAAAGCAAAAAATCCTGCTTCGAGTGTTGAAGTTCCTGACTTTATTATACCAAAATGCGAGTACTTCATCAACTCATAATTATGATCTTCTATAGTTATGAATTTTCCTGACCCGATATCCTGCTGAAGATATTTCTCGTCAATATTTTTTGAACGTGCAACCACAACCTGCAAATTAAATTGCTGCGCAAGCTTGTCTGCAGCTTTTATGACCTCAGGAAAAATTTCTTTTACTTCCTGCTTGCGGCTTCCCGGCATCACCAGAAGAATTTCTTTTTCCTTTTTAAGATTAAATTTTGTGAAGAAATCATCTCTGCTCAGAAATTTGTATTGATTAATCCTTTCAACCAATGGATGACCCACATACTCAACGTTAACTTTTTCATTCCGATAAAACTCTACTTCAAAAGGAAAGACGACGAGCATTTTATCTACCAGTTTTCTGACTTTTTTTACTCTTCCCTTTGCCCACGCCCATAACTGAGGCGAGACATAATAAATAATTTTTACTCCGAGTGGTTTAAGTTTTTTCGCAATGCTAAGATTGAAACCAGGATAATCAATCAGTACTACATAACTAATCTCTTCTTTCTTAACAACATCAATTAGTTTTTTTTGAACCTTCCTGATGAAGGGTAAATGCTTAACCACTTCAACAAATCCAAGAAAAGCCATTTGATCGGTATGATAAATCAGATCCATACCTTCAGAACGCATTCGATCACCACCGATACCTGTTATCTTTAAATCAGCTTTGAGAGATTTTAGTTCCCTGATTAAAGAAGCGCCAATCAAATCACCGGAGACTTCGCCTGTAATTATCATCAATTTATTTTGGGAAACGCTCAAGATTATTAGCTCCTGATCAGCCAGAGAATAATTAGCAGCAGCGAAATTCCAATGAACGCCTGAAGACTTCTTTTTTCTGAACGGAATCCTGCTTTTGAATTACGAGGAGGTTGAACAATACTTGAATTTTTATAAGGAAAAAGTCTTGGTAAAAATGCGGGGACATTTTTGCAGTAATCCCTGTAGTCATCTTTAAATTTTTCCCGGAGATACTTTTCTTCTTCACTAACTATAAAATAGTACTGGATAAGAAAAAAAATAATCGCAACTATCTGCAAATAAGGAAATAATCCAAATGACA
>DATIJX010000138.1:0-11136 GCA_035478175.1 Ignavibacteriaceae bacterium | reverse complement strand
TAAAAGAAAATCTGCAATTGCCGCTTGAGCTTAACAATGATGATAACCAGGAAGAAAGAATAAAATCAATTTTAACTGAAGTTGGACTTTTGGACAGAGCAAATACATATCCCGATAAACTTTCCGGCGGCGAACAGCAGCGTATTGCAATTGCGCGAGCTCTTATTCATAATCCTGATATTATTCTTGCAGATGAACCAACCGGTAATCTTGATTATGAAACCGGACTTCAGATTGTTGATTTATTAGACAGGGTTGTAAAGAAAAAAGGAAAGACAATGATTATGGTTACTCACAGTAAAGATGTAATAGGACTGGCAGACAAAATTTATTCTCTCAAGGAAGGCAAGCTTACAGAAATAAAAAAGGTTTCAGCAGTTGAATAGTCTGACCAAATCAAGTTTAAGATATTTAATAAAACATCCCTGGCAGTTTGGGCTTTCTGTTCTGGGAATTGCAATGGGCGTTGCCATTGTTGTGTCAATCGATATTGCAAATTTTAGTTCGTCAAAAGCATTTGATCTTTCTATGAATGCTGTTGCCGGCAAAGCAACTCACCAGATTATCGGGACTTCTGAAGGAATACCTGACTCTTTTTATACTTATCTGCGAATTGAAAAAGGTTATAAAAATATTGCTCCGGTAATCGAATCTTACGTTAGTCTGGTTGATACAAACAAAAAAGTATTTAAGCTGCTCGGTGTTGATTTTTTTGCTGAACGTCCGTTCAGAGATTATTTATCGGGAGCCGGTGTTTCAATTGATGGTGAACTGAAAAACTTTTTAACTAAACCAAACTCGATAATTCTTTCACAGGAGAGTTTGAAAAGTCTTGGGAAATCGATTGGAGATACAATTGCAGTTCTTATAAACGGAACTGAAAGAAATTTATTTATTGCCGGATTGATTACGGAAGATGAACAAAACAAATCAGCACTTGAAAATCTTTTTATTGCCGATATCGCAACTGCACAGGAGTTAACCAATAAAATTGGAGCGATAGATTATATTGATATAATTATCAGCAATGAAGATGAAGAAGTCAAAATAAATAATTTACTCCCCGATGGATTTGCTTTGCAAAAATCCGGATCGCGTTCACAAACGGCAGAGCAAATGCTGGAAGCATTCAATATCAACTTAACATCACTAAGCCTGCTTGCTTTAATTGTAGGATTATTTCTCATTTATAACACAATGACTTTTTCTGTAGTTCAAAGGAAGGTTTTAATCGGGACACTGCGTTCAATCGGTGTAACGTCAAACGAAATATCAAGAATTATTTTACGCGAAGCAGTAATAATCGGAATCATCGGAACAATTTTTGGATTCACTATAGCGTATTTCATTTCAAAGTTTCTGATTGTTTTTATTTCGCAGACGATAAATGATCTTTACTATGTCGTGTCTGTAAGAGAAATTTATATTTCACCGATGATAATTGTTAAAGGTGCTTCGCTTGGTATTATTGCAACTATTCTTTCTGCAATCAAACCCGCAAAAGAAGCATCAAGAGTTCATCCGCGATCAGCAATGATCAGATCAGAACAGGAATCATCATTGCTTAAAAAAGTACCGGCTATGAGTATTGCAGGAGTTGTCTTTATAGTTATCGGTGCGGTAGTCCTTTACATTCCCTCAAAAAACATCTGGCTCAGTTATTTTGGAATATTACCAATCATAATTGGATTTGCTCTATCGACCCCAGTAATAATTATTATTGTTGAAAAAATATTTTCACCGGTTTATAAAAAACTTTTTGGCATTACCGGCAAGATGGCTTCGCGATCAATAATCCAAAATATAAGCAGAACATATATTGCAATTGCAGCATTGGCTCTTGCGGTTGCGGCAACGGTTGGTGTTGGTACGATGATCAGCAGTTTTAGAAGCACGGTTATAAATTGGTTAGAGGCTCGTTTGAATGCAGATGTTTTTATTTCGGCACCCAGTTTAATTTCTAGAAGAAATGATGCAGTTCTTTCAGAAGATATTCTTACCAAGATAAAATCTTTAGATGGAGTAAAAGACATTAATTTTTATCGTGAGATCGAAATATTCCAGGAAGGAAAAAGATATCATTTAATAGCTACCGGATTAAGCAAAAGAAGTTATTCAGGTTTTCAATTTAAAGAAGGGGATCCCGATGAAGTATGGAACCTATTTGAAAACGGAGAAATTTTTCTTTCCGAGCCATTCGCATATAAATATGATCTAAGCGTTGGTTCTGTTCTTAATCTTAAAACTGATTATGGAAAGAAAGATTTTAGAGTAGCTGGAATTTATTATGATTACGCCTCCGACCAGGGACTAATTACAATTCACTATGATCATTTTAAAAAGTACTGGAAAACAGAAGGAGTCTCGGGTATTTCTATTTTTGTTGATGATGGATATTCAATCAACACAGTAAAAGAAAAGATACAATCGATAGAGACAAACGGGCAGCAGCTTGTAGTGAGAACCTATAAATTCCTTCGCGATTCATCGATTGAGATTTTTGACAGAACATTTTTAATTGCAAAGGTTTTACAAATACTATCTGTTATTGTTGCTTTCATCGGAATTTTAAGTTCACTAATGTCCCTTCAGCTTGAACGAAAAAGAGAACTCGGAATTTTGAGAGCCAACGGACTGCTTCCATCTCAACTATTTAAGATTGTTAATCTCCAGACTTTACTAATGGGATTTACTGCCGGTGTTCTTGCTTTGCCGCTTGGAAATATTCTTGCAGCGATTCTTGTTTATATAATTAATAAAAGATCTTTCGGATGGACAATGCAGTTTGAAATTTTACCCTCAATTATGATTGAGGCAATGATTGTCTCGCTTGCGGCGGCGTTGCTTGCAGGAATTTATCCAGGCTATAAAATGTCAAAAACTTCACCGGCAAATGCGTTGAGGGAAGAATGAAAAACTTTTTATTCATTTTCTCTCTTGTTGTTTTGCTCTTTGCCTGCGATGATAAGAAAGTCATCGATTCAGAGAAGGGTGTTTCTCTTTCCAAAGCTATGGGAGAAGTTGCAGATGAAGATTTTAGCAAAGCAGTTGACAAAAGAAAATTTGTTTTTCCTGATGATCACGGGCCGCATCCGGCCTTCAGGACAGAGTGGTGGTATTTTACTGGCAATTTATCAGCAGGTGATGGAAAAGAATTTGGTTATCAGTTTACTATTTTTAGAACAGCATTGAGTAAAGAAAAAAGTGAAAGAAATTCTGAATGGAATTCTAATCAAATTTATATGGCACACTTTGCAGTTACCGATATTGATGGCAATAAATTTTATTTTGATGAAAGATTCAGCAGGGAAGGAAATAATCTTGCAGGAGCGCAAGCAAGTCCATTTAAAGTTTGGGTAGAAGATTGGCAAATCATTCAAATTCAAAACGAAGTTCTTTTTGATTTACCGATCATAAATGTAAGGGCAAAAACAGAAAACTTCGAAATAGATTTTATACTTGAATCGGTAAAACCTTTCGTGCTTCAAGGTGATGAGGGATTAAGTCAAAAAGGAAAGCAGCCCGGCAACGCTTCGTATTACTATTCTTATACAAGATTGAAAACAGAAGGAAAAATAATTTTAGAAGGAAAAGAATTTTTTGTTAACGGATTTTCGTGGATGGATCGTGAGTGGAGCACAAGTGCATTAAGTGAAGATCAAAAAGGCTGGGATTGGTTTGCACTGCAGCTGGATGACAACACAGAAATAATGTATTATCAAATGAGAAAGAAAGATGGCACTTCTGATGTTTTTAGTAAAGGTGTTTTTGTAGATGAAACAGGCTCATCTCAATTAATAAAAAAAGATGATGTTGTTTTGGAAGTAAATGATTACTGGGAAAGTCCAACCGGAGAAAAATATCCATCAGGATGGAACTTGCAGATTCCATCAAAAGAAATTGATTTGAAAATAACCCCAGCCGTCAGGAATCAGCTTATGGATGTTGCGATAAGATATTGGGAAGGTTCTGTAAAAATTGAGGGAACTAAATCCGGCTCAAAAACAGCCGGAAGAGGTTATGTTGAGTTAACGGGATATTAAATTGAAACATCAAGGATGCAATTAAAAGTAAAAAAATTAATAACCAACAAGAGAGGCATTATGTTAATTACAAGAAATAAAGTAGTGGAATTAGAAAAACAATATCGAACTAATCTTATCAATTCATTATCCGGCTTTAAAAGTGCAAACTTGATTGGAACAATATCCTCAGAAGGGAGAACAAATCTTGCAATTTTCAGCTCTGTAATTCACGTAGGTGCAAATCCACCTTTGATGGGATTTTTAATGCGCCCGGTTTCGGCAGAAAGACATACGTACACAAACATTAAAGAAACAAATCACTTTACTATAAATCACATCAACAAAGAAATATTTAATAAAGCACATCAAACATCAGCAAGGTATGAGAAAGATGTTTCTGAATTTGATGCTTGTGGTTTAACTCCAGAATACAGCGAAACAATTAAAGCTCCGTATGTTAAAGAATCTAAAATCAAAATTGGTTTGAAGTTTGTTGAAGAACAGGAAATAAAAGCTAACGGAACAATTTTTATTGTTGGAGAAATTGTTGAGATAATTTTACCCGATGATGTTGTTGCAATGGACGGTTATATTGATATTGAAAAAGCCGGAACGATTGCAATCGGTGGACTGGATAGTTACCACGATACAAAAAGGATTGCAAGATTAGCTTATGCAAAGCCGGGTGTAGAACCAAAAGAGCTATGAAATGAAAAATTATTCCATTGAAGATATTTCTCGAATAATTGAAATGGCATGGGAAGATCGAACTCCTTTTGAAGCAATTGAACTTCAGTTTGGTTTGAAAGAAAATGAAGTGCGGGAAATTATGAGAAGGGAAATGAAGTCATCAAGCTTTAAAATGTGGCGTGAGCGAGTAAGCGGAAGAAAAACAAAACATCTTTTGATGCGTTCAAAAGAAGTAAAGAGATTTAAGAGTAAGAATCAATAAATATTAAATTGTTTTTAAGTAATTCTCAGCAGCAGATAGCAAAATATTTTTTCTTTCTTCAGACATTTTATCAAAAGTTCTTACCAGCATTCCCAATCTCGGATTAGATAGAAAAAACTTTCTGTGCTTATCCATAAATCGCCAGAAGAGGCCATCCCAGAGTAGCTGCCAATCACCTTTTTGATAATCACCCATCTTCATCAAATAATTGCTGCCGCTGATATATGGTTTTGTTGACATTAAGCCGCCATCTGCAAACTGACTCATTCCATAAACATTCGGCACCATTACCCAATCGTAAGAATCTATGAACAATTCCATAAACCAGCGATAAACTTCATCGGGATCGAACTCACAAAGAACCATAAAATTTCCCACCACCATTAGTCTTTCAATGTGGTGACAATAACCGGTTTCAACAACTTTTTTTATAGTTATATCTAATGGTTCAATTCCGGTTTCACCCCTCCAAAAACTTTCCGGAATCTTTCGCTTGAAATTCCAATAATTTTTTGTTCTCTGTTCGATTCCTTTCAGTTCGTAAACAGCACGAATAAATTCGCGCCATCCAATGATCTGTCTAATGAATCCCTCTAATGAATTAAGCGGGATTTTTTTCTTTCCAGCAATCGCTATTGTGGTTTTCAAAATATAATCGGGTGTAAGCAAACCGACATTCAACATTGGTGTTAAAACGCTGTGATGAAGAATATTTTCTCCAGCAACAATGGCATCTTCGTAAGCACCAAATTCTTCAAGGCGGGTTTCTAAAAATTGCCGAAACCATTTTTTACTTTCCTCGAATGTGACCGGGTAATTGATTTGTTTGTTTATTACCCCATAGTTGTTTGGAAAATTTTTTTGAACGTATTCAATTGCTTCTCGTGAGTATTTGTTAATAGCTGGAAATTTGACTTTTGGAGGTTTTTTATTGGAAGGATATTTTAGTCGATTGTCTGAGTCATAAGTCCACTTGCCCCCAACAGGCGTTTTATCATCATCTATCAATATGTTAAGCTTTTTACGCTGATGAATATAAAAATCTGTCTGTGAGTATCTTTTACGTCCCTTGAAAAATTCCGACAGCTCATCTTTTGAATTAAGAAACATTGGCGATTTAAATTGTTGAGTTTTCATTCCACTTAGTTCTGCTGATTTAACGATTCTTTTCTGTAACCAATCATCAATCACTTCGGTAAAATAAATTTCATCAATGCCTTTTTTCTTTAAGTGCGGAACGAGTTTTTGTATATCAGATAACTCGCTGTTTGATTCGACATAAACAACTTGCTTATTTTCTTTTTTAAGGTAATCTTCATAAAATTTTAATGAGGCACGGTGGAAGGCCAACTTCTGCTTATGAAAGTTATACTGCTTAAAGAATAATTTCTCTTCAACCAGATAAACCAAGTTGGTTTTTATTTCGGCTGGATTATGCTCAAATAATTGATTTGGAAAAACAAGCGCTGCAGTTTTCATTTTAGATCGATTCTCACCTAATTATCTTCGTTTTATTTAACTAAACACTCTTATGAAAAAAAATCAAAGTAGCATTTGCAAACACTATTAGATAGAATTTTAAACTTAGGAATTATTTACTAAAAAACTTTTTTGAAAGTAAATAATCAATTCCAATTTTACCCGAGCCAAGAACAACAGAATAAATACTGATCCAGAGAAATCCCATTGCGGGAAGCATATTCCAGGTTCCCTCCCCGGATTTTTGAAAAAATATTGCGACCAGCATTGTGCAACCGATTAAAAAGGCAGCAACACGGGTATTAAATCCAAAGGCTAAAAACAAACCACCAATAGCTTCGCTTGCAGCGGCCGTCCATGCAAAAAATACAGGCGCAATGCTAAATGGTAATCCAAACTTTGCCACATCTTCAGGAAACCACGGTGCGACCTGAAACAGAGATAAGTTTTTTTCTGAATCCGTCCACGGCATTCCAAATTTACTACTACCAAAATCAATTGTAAGCAGTAATCCGCCAATGATTCTGGGAATGGCAATTAATATATTTGATGTCCACCCTTTTATCTCAACAGGTGTAATTATTTTTTTAGAAAGTTCAATTAATTTTTTCCACATAAATCCCTTTTCTGGTTGTTTACAAAGTTCAAAAGAAGAAGATATCTTTTTGAGTAATTACTGCTTATTAACAAAAGCTGAATACATCCAAACAAGTTTCTCCTGTGCCCGAATATAATCACTCATCAGAGCATTGGTTCCCTCATCGCTAGCTTCAGCAGACAAAGTAAGAAGTTCGCGTTGAATTGGAATAATAATTTTAAAAGAGCTAAGAATTTCGCCAACTGCCTTGATACCATCAGAAACTTCTTTGCTCTCAGAAACTATAGAGGCGTTCATATAATCGCTGTATCTGTGCTTTGGAGAATATCCTAAAGTCAGAATTCTTTCTGCAACCTCATCGATTTTAATAAAAAGATCATTGTACAGTTCCTCAAATTTTAAGTGAAGCTCAAAGAACTTTTCACCTTTAATGTTCCAATGATAACCGCGTGTGTTTTGATAAAAGATTGAATAGTTTGCGAGTAGTGTGTTTAACTTATCAGCCAACTCTGCTGACTTTTTAAGATCAAGGCCGATTGAATTTAAGTTTTTCATATTGTTATCCTTTTTTATTGTTTAAGCAAATATTAAAATCAAAGAAAGCACTAAAAAAGTAAAAGCAGGTAGTGATTTAATAAGTGAATCCTTTACTTTAATATGCATTACTATGGCTCCCAACATTAAAACCGCCATACCGATTGCTGCAGGTTTTATTAAAACAGGCAGAAATATTCCCGCGATTAAAAGTGTAGCGAGGGTTAGTTTTAAAAATCCTATTAACTTCATAAACCACAGAGGCAAGCCGTAAGCTTCAAATTCCTCTTTCATACTTTTTGCAGTTCCGCCTCGCCAGCTAGTTGGTTTTCCAAAACGCAAAATCCAAACATTAAAAATTGAAACCGCGATAATTATTTGAATAGCTATTTTAATCCATTCCATTTGAATACTCCTTTGATTGTTTTAAAAAATTAGTCGTAAATAATTATTTTAATTTAAGTGGCGTTAAAAAAAATAAATAGATTTAATACCATAAAAAAGAACGAGGGAAAAGACAGCCAAAGGCTATCTTTTACTTTAATTCTTACTCCAAAACCTAATAGCATCAGCAAAGCTAATCCTCCCGAGGAAATTAACAAGATAAAACCAAACTTTAGTCCAACCAGCAAACCGATACCACCTAAAAGCTCTAAAACTCCGGTTAATGTTGTAAACTTTTCTAACTCAAAACGCTTAAATTCATTCTGCATTTTAGCAGAAACGAGTAATAGACTTCCGTAAATAATAAACGAAACGCTGGAAAATAAAACAAGCAGTAAATAAAGCGTGTTCATAAAAGTATTTTTCTTGGAAGCACTATCGTTCCCAAACTGTCGTCACCCCCAACTTCACAGCCTTGTCCATTAACAAATTCGAAAACAGTAAGTGCTGCAACTGAGGCATCCAACATATCCTTAACTCCGGAGTTAAATTCATTTAAACATAGTTCATATTTAACATTTTTATTTTCCAACATTTTATATGAGGCCGATGGAAATACCTCGTAAACAAATGAAAAATCTTTGAGTGAATCAAAAATTGAAAAACCAAGTTGCATCCAATCGGGAGAATCTTTCAGTGTTCGTGTCCATTGTGGATTTGCAATATTGTAAGATTTGATAATCACTTCGCACTCTCTTCCAAGCTTTGCTTCACTATTATCAGTCCAGGAGTTTGTTTTCTTATCGTAGCTTCTTTTGCGGAGCTTTTTAATCGGCATTCTTGGGGCATCAATACCAATTGCAATTTCATTCGGATTATCGTTACTAATCTTTAAAAATAATTCCCTGAAAGATTGGGAAACCTTTTCTTTTACCCACCCGCTTGCGACATATTGTTTATTTTCATCAATTATGTAATAAGAACAGCCTCTTTTTATTTGAACATCAATGCCTGCGAAGTATTTAATCATTTATTCTTTTCGTATTCATCTAACTTTTCACGAATAATGTGAGCACTTCTTTTTAATAATGATTTTTCTTTTACGTTTAATCGAATTGGCAAGACACCCAAATCTCCTTCACCTCCAATTAAATGAGGAAGCGAAAGAGTTACATTCTTTACACCTTCAACGTCTTCTTTAAATGTGCTGACTGTTAACACCGCGCGGTTGTCTCTATTAATCACATCAACAAGCTTTGCAATGGCAGCTCCAATTCCATAATATGTTGAGCCCTTACCTTCAATAATTTTATAAGCAGCGTTTCTTACACCATCATCAATTTGTCGTTTGATCTCCTCATTAAATAAAATTTTTCTGAATTCTGTATAATCTTCAAAAGAAACTCCGCCTATGTCAATATTAGACCATGTTAAAACTTCTGAATCACCGTGTTCACCAATTACATATGCATGAATGTTCTGAGGATCTACGCCTACATGATTTCCGAGTAATGTCCTGAACCTTGCTGTGTCAAGAGTTGTTCCGCTTCCTATGATTCTTGAAGCTGGAATATCAAACTCTTTAGCAATGCTAACACATATATGAGTAATAATATCAACCGGATTTGTTGCAATCAAAAATATTGCGTTTGGATTAAAGTTAACAACATTTGAAATTATATCTTTCATAATGGATGCATTTCGTTCCATCAGCATCAATCTTGTCTCGCCGGGCTTTTGACTTGCACCGGCAGCGATAACAACAACTTTTGCGTCTTTTAGATCGTCATAACTTCCCGCATAAATATCTGTTGCAGCAGCAAAAGGAACTGCGTGCATAATATCCTGGGCCTCTGCAATTGCGCGCTTTTGGTTTGCATCAATCAAAACAATATCGCTTGCGGCTTTGCGAAGCATAATTGCGTAAGCCGAAGTTGCGCCAACCATTCCGCTTCCTATAATTCCAACTTTCATAGTAACTCCTTAATCATTGTTAATTCTAATGTCTAAACAATTATCAGAGCAAAAAGGTTTTATTGAAGGAAAAGATTTGCCCCCGGACCTAACGGTAATCCTAAAACAAACCAAACAATAAACAACGATGTCCATACAATGAAGAAAGAAATAGTATAAGGAAGCATTGTTGCTATCAATGTGCCTATACCGGCTTTTTCATCATACTTATGAATGAAGGCGATTATAAGCGCGAAGTAAGACATCATTGGCGATATAATGTTGGTAACACTATCTCCGACTCTGTATGCACCCTGAACTAATTCCGGGGAATAACCAAGAAGCATAAACATCGGGACAAAGATAGGCGCCATAATTGCCCACTTGGCAGATGCGCTTCCGATAAATAAATTCAGGAATGCTGTGATAACTATAAATGCAATCATCAAAGGTATTGGACCTAGTCCTGAAGATTTGAGGATCATTGCTCCTTCAATGGCGACAATTTGCCCCAGGTTTGTCCAGTTGAAAAATGCAACGAACTGCGCCGCAAAGAAAACCAAAACAATGTAAGAGCCAAGAGTTTCCATTGATTTGCCCATGCCCTTGATAACATCGTTATCTGACTTAATAGTTTTAGCCCCGATACCATAAGCCAGGCCCGCTAAAAAACCTCCAAGGAAAATAAAGGCTACTATTCCACTTAAGAAAGGTGATTTTAAAATGCCGCCTGTTTTAGGGTCTCTGAGAAAACCGTTCTCGGGCAGAAGTCCGACTAAAATAATTGCTGTAAAAATTGTCATCGCAACAGAGGCATAAATCAATCCCGTTTTTTCATCTTTTGACAGGGGTTTAATTTCCTCAGCTTGGGCTGTTCCCTTATACTCGCCTAAACGAGGAATGATTATTTTTTCTGTTATCCAGGTTCCAACTGCAGCAATGAAAAAAGTTGATACAAAAAGGAAATAATAATTTGCAGCAGCATTTACTTCGTAAGTTTTATCAATTATGTGAGCGGCTTCCTGAGTTAAACCGGCAAGAAGAGGATCAATTGTACCAAGCAAAAGATTTGCACTGTATCCGCCCGAGACCCCCGCAAATGCCGCAGCTAAACCGGCAATGGGATGCCGTCCAACTGCTAGAAATATCATAGCAGACAATGGAACGAGAAGTACGTATCCAATCTCGCTTGCAGTGTTAGACATTATTCC
>DATIJX010000137.1:0-3173 GCA_035478175.1 Ignavibacteriaceae bacterium | reverse complement strand
TTTGTATGGTTTGAAGTTTAATAACTCGGAAAGATGATGAGGTCGTTTCATTCCTCCATTACCAGATACCATCTTCGGATGTGAAAAAGCTATGCTTCCTTCGGTTTCATAGTAGGAATTATTGTATAAAACCAAAGCTGACTGATTGCCTGCACGATTGCTGAATGCATAAACATTCTGGTTTAAGCCGCCATTCTTATCAATTAAATCATAAAACTCAAAATTCTCAACCTGGCTGAAAAGATAACGCATCTTCATCAGTGGAAATAATTCTTTATTGTGTCTCCATACAAGATGTTCATCCGGAGTTTCGTTGTAGTAAGCCTGCTTATATTCCATTCCGTACTTTTCAGAAAAACCTTCAATTTGTCCATGTCCAAACATTGGTAAGCCCGGCATTGTCAACATCATCACAGCCACACCAAAATATTTATCACCTTTACCAAATTGATTTATCGCTGTCTCTTCATCTGGATTGCTCATAAAATTAACGTAACGTTTCAGTATTTCAGGATTGAATTCAAGAGTATTCGTAACAAGCTGTCGGTATTTATCATTTTCTTCTTTCATCATCATATGCATGAAAGCACTGTTATAAACTCTGTGCATTCCAAGTGTTCTAACAAAGTAACCTTCCATCAGCCAGAAAGCTTCCGCCAGCAGAAGTACGTTTGGCATTTCTGAATTTATTCTGTCAACAACTTCTCTCCAAAATTCATTCGGCATAAGTTGATTGAATTGTTCAAGACTCATCGAGTAATCTGTTCTTGAAGGAATTGCTCCACCGGAACCGGGATTTGGAAACCACAATCTTTGATAATGTTTTTTAGCAAGTGTCATCGCAGCATCAAAACGAATGATTGGAGTTTTGCGGGCGACGTGCATAATTGTTTGAATCAGGGATTCACGCACTTCAGGATTTAGGAGGTTAAGCTGGGCAGTATCATTCCACGGCATATTTGTTCCGTCGTTGCCGTGATAAATAAATTTTGTCGATCCTGTGAATCGATCTTTTCTCTGAAACACAACCGCAGCATCTTTGCGAGTATAATACTGATCCTCAATTCGTACTTCAACACGATCATCTTCAGAAAGATTTGGTCCATTGAATGAATAGTTTGGATAAGGAGGTTCATTCCGTTGCAGGAAATAGTCTGGTTTTTCAGTAACCCATTTTGAATATATTCCCATATGGTTTGGAACCATATCACTTGCTATTCTTATTCCTCGGGCCCAGGCACGATCTTTCAAATTTTGAAATGCAGATTCGCCTCCAAGTTCATTTGCAATAACATAATCATAGAGTGAATATGCTGATGAAACAGCTGAAATATTTCCGGTAAGGTGCTTTATTTTTTGAGAAGCTGAACTTCTTTCCCAGATTCCGATCAACCAGAGTGAATTAAAATTCCATCTTGCTAATTGATCGAGTTCTTCATCAGGAATTTGGTCAAGCCGTTTTATTTCTCTTTGATATTTTACCGAAAGCTGATGCATCCACACATAAACATTTTTGGCAATCATCACTACTTCAGGAATCCATTGGACATCTTCAGTAAACTTTTCGTACTCAAGATAAAAACGTCTTTCATCCTCAGAAAGTTTTTTCTCTGCTGCCATCTTTTCTCTAATCAATCTCAGTCTGGTTAAGTCTTCATCATAAGTTGGAACAGGTGGTGTTCCTTTTTCACCACCTCCATGCGGAACGAATAATTTATAATCCTCCCTTATTAAATCAACTCCGCGGAGAAGTCTGTTCAGAATATCATCACCTAAATAATCACCCCATTCAGCCATTATAAAATCAAGCTGTTTTTCAAGGTCGAACGGATTTTCTGAAATTGGTTTTCGTAAAAGTTTGAATAATGGAAGTCCGCCCAAACGTGTTGGTATTTCATTATCAAAAAATGTTTCAGTCTTTTCAATTAACTGCTTGTAGTTTGTTTTGGTGGAAAGATTATCATCAGCATAAAGCTCTCTCAGATTTGATGCAGCAGGGTTGCTGTTCTCCATATGAAGGAGAATTATTTCTTCGAGAATAATTTCGTTATTTGATTTTCCTTCCTGACTTTTGCTAAGATATTCCTGGGGTGTTAATACATTATTATAAACAGAAAGGGGCGGGAATTCCTCAACAAATGCGAGTAGTGTTTTGTCCAAGCCGCTTTCAGCTATTTCATCCTTCAGATGATTGATCGCTTTGCTGAAGACACCGGGGTTATCACTTTCTTCATATTTTCTGATTAGAAGATGAAATATTTCGTGAAGCAAGCCGAGTGCGTTTATCTGTCCTGCAGTTACAAATTCGTAGAATCTCGGAGATTCTCCGGAATCTACGGATTGCTCATTTCCTTCTTCTCGTCTTTTGGAATTTATTTTCTCAGAAAGGATTCGAGACTGTTGGTAGTCAGTGAGAATTACATTGCCGGTTATAGAGAAAAGCGATTGCTCAATGTTGTATTTTTCTCTTGCTGCTCTTGAAACGTGAAAATCAAATTTTATCATTTTATTAAACTGAAAATCTTGTGTTGAATATCTTGAATAGTCGGAGATTTGTGTGCAAATATACTAAAATGAAGGGGAAATGTGTTATTATTTAACCTGAACTTGTTTCAGGTTCTCCACTCGAATCCCCTGTCATTTCTTCGAGATGACACCCCCTTTATTAAAGGGGGACTTTATAATTTGTAGTCTCCCTTTAGCAAAGGGAGTCCCCGAACAAAGTGAGGGGGAGGGATTTGTTGAGTATTTATACTGTCAACCTCTCGATAATAACTTACGAATTATCTTGACTTTCACCTGCATTAAGCTACATTTTTAGTTAGTGATTAAGTTTGATTATGGGGTAAAATGAATTCGATTAGAAAAGTAGTTCTGTGTGCAGCGTTTTGGTTACTTATTTTTATTCTTGCTCAATGTGATTCTACAGAACCACCGATTGAACCACACGGATTAGTTTTAGAGCTACAGGATGTTTCCTGCACAGAAGCGTGGATTGAACTCTCAACAATCAATCTCCAAATACCAATAACTGATCTTACCCCTAAAAAGTACACAATAAGTTAAGCAACTCTGTCAACTAATTCCTCTTTGTTTTTTTCTTCAAATTCTAACGGTGACAAATATCCTAAAGAAGAATGAAGCCTTCTTCTATTATAATTGATTTCTATGTA
>DATIJX010000136.1:0-33876 GCA_035478175.1 Ignavibacteriaceae bacterium | reverse complement strand
GAAATACGGAGGTAGAATGAAATCCTTATTATGGTTACTCTTGACAGTATTATTGACAAACTCATTTTTATTTTCACAAACGAAACAACCAATTGAAAATCCTTATCCGAAATTTGTTCCTTATGCTGTCAAACAAAATACAAGCGAACAACAAATCACAAATCTTGACCTAAAGAATTTAGGAAAAGAACAACCTGCTAGGTGGATGTCAGTTGACCCTTTAGCAGATCAATATCCAGGATGGAGTCCTTATAATTATACATTAAATAATCCTTTAATATATGTTGATCCAAATGGAATGTGGACTGCGAATTATGATGAGAAAGGAAATGCTATAAGTGCAGTATATGAAGATGGTGATACCTATGAAGATTTATACACACAACTTGGGATTTCAGCTGAAGATTTTTCTGGTAAGTATGGGATTGATCTTTCGAGTGGGATTACGACCAAAACTTTTGATATTACAAGTTATGCTATAGCAAATCAAATTTTTCAATCTTCAAATACAAACTCAAATTGCTTTGGTTTTGCAATAACTGCCATTGGTAAAAGTACTACAGAATCCCAAGCTCAAGGGGTTGACTTCTTATCAAGTATAGGAAATCCATCTTCAACTAATAATCCACAGACAGGAGATTTAACAGTCTGGTCTTATACAGGAAATATTAGTGGTAGTAAATCTGAAGGCTTAGAACCAATACAAGGAACACCTGCACATACGGGCATTTTTATATTAAATAATCAGGCTGGGCAATCACAATTTCTCAATAGAATGACTTTAGGAGCACCTGTTTCAATAAATACCAATTCTGATATTAACAAAACTTATAGTTCATTAGTTACCCGAGCAAAAGAGTATGGGTTTAATTTGCCCGGAATATCTTCAGCAGTATTTTATAAGGTAAAATAGAGGTAATATATGTACAAATATTTATTATTTGTTTTTCTATTAAATATAGGTTTTTCCCAATCTTTTTATTTAAAAAAAATTGGCGTTGGTTCAGATCATTATTTTAAGGTTGATAAAATATATCCTAATCCGATGAGCAATCCTTCTAATATATTTACTAATTTAAATTTACCTGATACATTAACTCTCGAGTTAAATATTTGTAACAGTAATGCTGATACAGTATTTAATAAAACTTATAATAATCTTATCCCTGGAGAATATCAATTTTCCTGGTCATTTGATAATATCGTTGAGAAGGTGGAAAAAGCTAATTATATTTTAAAAATTTCAGCATTTGAAAAATCCGCTAAGAAAAACAGATATGATTGTCAATTAGTATTCTTATTACTCAATTTGAAAAATAGTAAGTAATTAAATAAGGTATTCAGACAATTATTTTCATTTTGAACAATCAAGCACAAATAGGTTCAATGGTAACTTGGCAAGATAATTCTGGAACAACACACCATTCATCTATATATGTAATTAAGGGACAAGATGGAACAGAATATTTTGTTGGAAGACCGGGACCTAATTCTAATGTTGCAATACAAACAAGTACAACCACATCTCAGCTATATCCGAGTTTTCAAAGAACATTTTTAACATACCCATTTTCTAAACCTAAATTTTGATGTTCATATGCTAAAATTATTTTTTTTATTCCTAATAACTACAACAGCTTTGATTTATTCACAAGCTAATCAACAAAAAGTTCAAATTACAAGCTCTGAATTTGAGATTCCGGCAAATATGTTAACTAAGATAGTTCTGTATAATTCTGATTCGACAAATTCCTTCACATTATTTGATAACATCATAGAACAAAGACAAAAAGTTATTTTTATAATTCAACCAACTTTCTTTACTGAAAAAAGCAATTATAAAAATGAAATAGTACTACCATTTCCCAAAATAGAATCTGGGATGTATTCAATTCATTACTCAAATAAGGATACAAGCTTCGTAAAAAAATGGTCTTCCTTAAATAATGATCCTATATAATTAAATCTCATTAGATCAATTATTTATTGAGTAGAAATTAGATTAAATAATTATGGTTTCCACTCTATAAAGTAAATTCACTTTAATTGAACCTTAAAGACTAATAACTTATTTCAAATTTGATTTTCACTTTTCCTTTTGTACTCACACAAAAAATCTCTAATTTTTTACATCATTTCTTAAAGAAATATATAACTTTCAATGGAAGTTCGTGCAGAGATTGTAGTTAATGGTTTGGTGCAGGGAGTTGGATACAGATATTTCGTTGTTCGGGAAGCACAAAAGCTTGGACTGAAAGGTTTTACCCAAAACCTTTACACTGGTGAAGTGCTTACAGTTGTTGAAGGTGAAAGAGCAATCGTTGAAGAAATGATAAAGAAGCTGAAAGTTGGTCCGAGTCACGCTGCTGTTAAATCCTGTAAAGTTAATTGGCAGGAACCAAAAAATGAATTCACAGACTTTGAGGTGAAATTTTGATAATAGATTTAAGAACCGGAATTGGATTTGACGTCCACGCATTTGCCGAAGGACGAAAACTAATCCTTGGCGGAATTGAAATTGCTCACGAAAAAGGTTTAGCTGGTCACTCTGATGCTGATGCCCTCCTACATGCAGTTACAGATGCTTTGCTTGGTTCACTTTCCCTCGGCGATATCGGCACTCATTTCCCAGACGACGATCCACGATATAAAAATGCTGACAGTACCGTCTTCCTCAAAAAAGCAAACGAGCTTGTTAGGAACAGAGGATTTTATGTAAATAATATTGATGTGGTAGTTATGCTTCAGCAGCCAAAAATCTCTCCATACGCTCAAAAGATTAAAGATAAAATTTCTAAAATTCTTGATATCGGCTCCGAAAGAATTTCCATTAAAGCAACGACCACTGAGAAACTTGGTTTTGTGGGAAGGGAAGAAGGCATATCTGTAATGGCTGTTGTCACAGTAGTAAGAAAATAATGTTCGAAGATATACTCACTCAAATCTCTACCTTCTCTCCTGTTTGGATTTATCTTACTTTATTTTTCTTCGCATTTATTGAAAATGTTTTTCCGCCATCACCGAGTGATGTTCTATTAGTTGTTGGCGGCACACTTATCGGGACAGGTGCTATTAATTTTATTCTTGCACTGGCATTTGCAACTTTCGGAAGCATAACCGGCTTTATGCTGATGTTTTATATCGGATCAACAGTTGATAAAAAATTAATTCATTCAGGAAGGTTCAAATACATTCCTGTTGATGCAATTACTAAAGTCGAAACTTGGTTCAGGAAGTACGGCTACTTTATAATTGTTGCAAACCGTTTTATGCCGGGCACCAGAGCAGTGATTTCCTTCTTTGCTGGAATAAGCAATCTAGATCCGAAAAGGACAATAACTCTCTGCTTTGTATCCGCCTTGCTCTGGAATGCAATTATGTTATACCTCGGATTTATTTTTGGAGATAACGTCACTAAAGTTGATGAATACTTAACTACATATAGAAACATTGTGATTGTGGTAACTGTAGTTGTTGTATTATTTTTTATTGTAAGATTATTTTTCAGGAAGAGGAAATCAGCGGCTTGAAATTTTTATCAAAATACAGAATACCTGTAACGCCGGAAGAGAGGAAAGAGAGAAGAAAAGAATGGCTTCTGCTAATCGTGAGTGGAATTATTCTTGGAATATCTTTCCCTCCATTTCCTTTCCCGTTTACGCTTTTAATTTTTATCGGGTTGATTCCATACTTTATTGTGCTTAAAAAAAGAACCACTCTTGCTTCAATAAGCAAAGCAACATTTCTTTTTTCATTCTTCTTCAGCGTAACATCAATTTACTGGGTAGGAAGCTGGTCAGCAGATGCCGATCCATATTTAATGTTAGCTGGCGCAGCACTTCTGCTTGCTTATCCTTGCGTAATGCTTATACCATCCACTCTTTTTTATCTGGCCAGAAAAGTTTTTCCAAGATTCGATGCACTCTGGCTCTTTCCATTATTTTGGGTAACACTTGAATATCTTTTATCTCTTACCGATTTAAGATTTCCCTGGTTGCTGCTTGGTCACGGATTGGCGAAGTTTAATTTATTCATTCAAGGTGCTGATATCATTGGAACAAATGGTTTATCATTGGTAGTTGCTTACATCAATGTCCTTATTTATAAATCATTCTTCGAAAAGAAAGAAAATGAAAAAATCAAATTACAACCAGTTTTAATTGCAGCAGTTATTTTTCTTTGCTTATTGATTTATGGTGTATATAAAGTATCATCATTTAGTATCTCAGAAAGAAATGTTACAGTTGGAATCGTTCAGCCTGATTTGAATCCCTGGGACAAATGGGAGACAGGAAATCTTGGTCAGCTTACAAACCAATATCTTGATCTCTCTCAACAATGTGTTGATGAAGGTGCTGAAGTTATTCTCTGGCCGGAAACTGCTTTGCCTGTTTATGCTTTTGGTGGAACTCATGCTGTTGTTGAAAATGCAATATTCAATTTTCTTGATCGAAATAAAGTCTCATTACTCACAGGAATGCCCGATATAATCTATCATTATGATTTGAATAATCTTCCCGAAGATGCAAAATATTCTAAGCAAGGAGATTATTATTACAGGACTTACAATGCTGTAATAGGTTTGAATCCGGGCACCAGAGAAATTCAGCGTTATGGAAAGATGAAACTTGTTCCGCTTGGAGAAAAAGTTCCTTTTTCAGATCAATTAACTTTTCTTGGAGACATTTTCAAGTGGGGAGTAGGAATAACCGGATGGAATATTGGAAAAGATACCACTGTCTTTAAAATTTACAATGATGGAATTGATACTATAAAAGTTGGTGGACTTGTTTGCTATGAATCAGTGGATCCGGTATTCGTTACCGCTTTCGTTCAAAAAGGTGCAGAGATGATCACGGTTGTTACTAATGATAGCTGGTACGGAAAATCAAGCGGACCATATCAGCATAAGGACTTCGCAATGCTGCGTGCAGTTGAAAACAGGAGATCGGTTGTGCGTTGCGCAAATGGAGGTGTAAGCTGTATCATAAATGCAAAAGGTGAAATTCTGGCTGAGACTGAGTTGTATACAAGAACAACTTTAGTCGGTGAAGTTCCTCTTCAAACTGAAAAAACATTTTATTCGGAAAACCCATTGATTGTTCCGGTCCTAACTTCAGTATTTTCTTTCTGGATTTTTGGAATGAATATTTTAATTTGGCTGAAGAAAAAGTTTAAAATGTAGTAATTGAAGTAAAGCTTCAGTTTCTTTATCTTTTAGTATTCAAAAAACAAACAAAAAAAGTAAGAAGATGATAATAACACTCCCTCGTGAATCCCTGAAATATCTCGGCAATAAGTTCAGGTTTAAGTAGATGAGAATACTTTAAAGAAAGAATTAAGTCTTGAAGCTGTTAAAAAGGCAAGGGGTTTGTTGAGGAAATATAATGTTGATGGTCTTGAATACCAGAAACAAATAAGAAAAGAGTGGGAAAGAGATCTTGCTGTCTGCTAATTTAATTTTTTTTGAATGCTGAGCCAAAGAATGAAAAAAAATTTCAACAAAGAATTTTATGGAGATGAATAATGCAAGTCACTACGAATAAAGTGGTTGAGGAATTATATAAAAAATATTTAGCGCATTCAGATGAATTTGTAAAAGATTCCCTAAAAAGCTTCCTGATAGAGAAAAAGCGAAAATACAAGTTTGAGCTAAATCAGTTGTTCAGGAAATATAATATTAGTGATCCAAAAGAACTGGAATTAAAATTTAAAGAGCATAAGATTGATGAACACCCCGCTTGGGAGGATTTGATAGAAATTGAGAACCTGCTGGAGGAAATTAAAGAATTAGAGAACGACCTTGGCAGATTATAAAGAAATTGCTGATAACTTGCTTCAGCATTTTACAAGATATATTGTTAATCATGAATTTATACTCGCTCCAAGTGGTCGAGTGCAAAAACTTAGAATAGAACTCATTAACTATGCAGTTGTAGATATTTACTATTCAAAAACTTCAGGGAAATATTCTTTTCATTATGAAGATGAAAATAATATTTATCGTCACGATAATTCACCTCATCATCCTGATGTAAATACTTTTCCAAAGCATTCTCATTTTAATGAAACAGTTGATGTAAGTCATCTATCAGGAGATATTCTTCAGTCATCTCTTGAATTTTTCCAATTAATGATTGAGAAATTTATCAATAAATGATAGACGTTATAGACTTAAGAAGCGACACCGTAACCAAACCATCACCTGAAATGCGGAAAGCAATGTACGAAGCTGAAGTCGGTGATGATGTTTTTAAAGAAGATCCAACCGTAAACAAGCTTGAGGAATACATCGCTGAACTTCTCGGTAAAGAAGCAGCGCTTTATGTTCCAAGCGGAGTGATGGGTAATCAAATCTGTTTAAATGTATTGACTGATCCTGGCGATGAAGTAATTTGCGATCGTGAGGCACACATTTTTAATTATGAATCTGCTTCACCTGCAAGACTTAGTGGAATTCAATTGTATCCCCTTGATGGAAAACTTGGAATCCTCACTGCTGAACAAGTTGAACCATACATACGAACAACTGCTTATCATATGCCCCGCACGAAAGTTATCGAAGTTGAAAATACTCACAACCGTGCCGGTGGTACAATCTGGCCAATTGAAAATATCATTGCACTTAAAAATCTTGCTAGGAAACATAATTTATTTTTCCATCTTGATGGTGCAAGAATATGGAACGCTTGTGCTGAAACAGGAATTTCTCCAAAAGAATATGCTACACACTTTGATACTGTCTCCTGTTGTTTTTCAAAAGGACTTGGAGCACCTGTGGGTTCCGCAATCGCTGGCTCAAAAGAATTTATTCAGGAAGCTTATCGTGTTCGCAAAGCCTGGGGCGGGGGAATGAGACAGGTAGGAATTATTGCTGCGGCAGCTTTGTATGCTGTTCAGAATAACAGAGATAGATTGAAGGAAGATCATTGGAGAGCCAAGCATCTTGCTGAAAGAATAAAATTGAATCCAAATCTTGAAATTAATATGGAAGCCGTTCAGACAAATATTCTTCTCTTCAAACCTCTGAAGATGACTCCTGCTGAGGGATTAAAAAGATGCAGGGAAAAAGGTTTGATACTCACTCCGGGAACAATTGATTCGTTGCGTGCAGTAACTCATCTCGATGTGAATGATGATGATATAGAAAATGCTGCAAACATTCTTGATGAGGTTTTTAATTAAATTGTTTAGGACGTGAGATAGATTACTAAAATATTTCTAGTCTGTACTTTATTATCTCACGTCCTGAATTGTTATGTTGTTGACGAGGTGAAAAATATTATCAGCAATAAAGCAATGCAACAATATAACACTCAGGAATAAACATTAAACTGATTAACTATGATTTCGGATAAACTGACTCCGGCCAATTTTAAACATAAATACACTGTCACCATACGCTTTCACGAAGTCGATATGCTTGGCGTTTGCAACAATGCGGTCTATATTAATTTTTTTGAAACAGCCAGACTTGAATACATCAAAGCTGCAGGACTAATGCCTGAAAAAGGAATTTTCTCTGACGGCAAAATATTTTTTATGGTGAGAAATGAAATTAATTACCGCAGCCACGCATATTATGATGATGTTCTCGATGTTTATTCAAGAATATCTTACATAAAAAATTCTTCTTTCGGATACGATCATTTGATAATAAAACAAAAAACAGGTGAAGTAATAGTTGATGGAAAAGGTGTTGTTGTTTATGTAGATCCTAAAACAAGAAAATCAATTTCACTGCCAGATAATTTTATTCAAAAAGTAAAAGCATTTGAACCATCAGTAAAAATATTACGGGAGTAAATAAAAATGAGAAGAATAGTTTTCGATATCGAAACCTGCGCTTATCCATTCGAATCTCTTGCTGAAAACCAAAGGGAATATCTTCTTCGCTATGCTGATAAAGAACCTGACCCTGAAAAACGACAGATGATGATTGATGATGCTGTCCGCTATACAAGTCTTTATCCATATACTTCAAAATGTATTGTCATTGGAATCTATGATGTTGAAAAAGGAAAGTCTTATGTTTATTATGAAAGTGAAAAGAAAGAAGAGTGGAAAAGTGAGGATGGGAAAGTTTATTACAAGGGATTATCTGAAAAAGAAATACTCGAATCATTTTGGCGTGTCGCAAAGCAAGTTGACCAGTTCATCACATTCAACGGAAGAAATTTTGATGTCCCATTTATAATGATGCGATCTGCTATTCTGGGAGTAAAGGTATCAAAAAATTTGATGGGTTACAGATATGGCGATGAACATATTGATCTTCTTGAGCAATTCACCTTTTACGGATTAACAAGAAAATTTAATCTGGATTTTTACTGCCAGTCATTTGGAATTGAATCTCCCAAATCAAAAGATATTTCAGGAATGGAAGTAAAAAATCTTTATGAAGCTGGAAGAATAAAAGATATAGCTGTTTATTGTTCAAAGGATATTTATGCGACTTATCAGCTATTTAATATTTGGAATGAGTATTTGAATTTAAAGTAGCGTTATCCTCTCCCATTTTGGGAGAGGGCGAGGGAGAGGGAAAATATGAGGAGTTTAACACAGTTAGCCCGAAGACTTAGAAAAGAATCAACTGAAGCTGAGAGATTATTATGGAGCTATTTAAGAAGAAAAAGTTTATTTGGCTTAAAGTTCAGGAGACAGGAGCAGATTGGTGATTACATAGTTGATTTTGTTTGTTATGAAATAAAATTAATCATTGAGCTTGATGGAGGACATCACAATCAGGATGAGACTAGGGCTAATGATAAGAGGAGACAAAATTGGTTAGAGTCACAAAATTTTCAAGTAATTAGATTTTGGAATAATGAAGTTCTTAAAAATATTAATGGTGTTCTTCAAGTAATTAAAGCAAAAATTCCCTCCCCTTAATCCCCTCCCATAAAGGGAGGGGAAACTTTTTATTATATTTCCTACCTAAAAATTCACGCTTAAACTAAAATCAGCTAATAGATGAAACAACCTGAAGTTACAGTTGAACTTGCATTAGAGCATGGTCTCAACAATGAAGAATACGAAAGAATTTTAAAGATACTCGGCAGAACTCCAACCTTCACCGAACTTGGTATTTTTAGTGTGATGTGGAGCGAACATTGCAGCTATAAAAATTCAATTGCTCAACTTAAAACTCTGCCAAGAAGCGGAGGAAGACTGCTGGTCGGAGCTGGAGAAGAAAATGCCGGACTTGTTGATATCGGTGATGGCTTGGCAGTAGCTTTTAAAATCGAAAGTCACAATCATCCTTCTGCTGTTGAGCCTTACCAGGGAGCTGCGACAGGTGTCGGTGGAATAATGAGAGATATTTTTACAATGGGTGCAAGACCAATTGCTTCTCTCAATTCACTTCGTTTCGGAACTCTGGATGATGCACGAACTCGTTATCTTGTTGCCGGTGTTGTAAAAGGAATTGGCGATTACGGAAACAGTTTCGGTGTTCCAACAGTTGCAGGCGAAGTTTATTTTGATGAATCATACCAGCTCAATCCCTTAGTGAATGCAATGGCAGTTGGAATCGTGAAAACCAATACATTCGCAAGTGCAGTTGCAAAAGGTGATGGTAATCCAGTGATGATTGTCGGCTCTTCGACAGGAAGAGACGGAATTCACGGAGCTACATTTGCCTCTGAAGAACTTTCAGAAAAATCTGAATCGAGACGTCCTTCAGTTCAGGTTGGTGATCCATTCACAGAAAAACTTTTACTTGAAGCTTCTCTTGAAATTATTCACAAGGGATATTTAATCGGAATTCAGGATATGGGTGCGGCGGGAATTTCGTGTTCAACCAGTGAGATGAGTGCAAAAGGTACATCAGGAATGAAGATCGATTTAGATAAAGTACCGTTACGCGAAGAAGGAATGAGCGCTTATGAAATTATGCTCTCTGAAAGCCAGGAAAGAATGTTGTGTGTTGTTAAAAAAGGTAATGAAGATCGGGTTAGAGAAGTTTTTGAGAAATGGGATCTGCATTGCGAAATTATTGGAGAAGTTATTAATGAAGACAAACTATTCGTCCATTACAAAGGAAAACTCGAAGCAGAAATTCCTCCTTTTGATTTAGTACTTGGAGGCGGAGCACCGGTTTACATCCGTGAACAAAAAGAGCCATCATATATAAAAGAAAAAAGAAAATTTGATTTTTCTATACTACCTCAACCAAAAGATATTCAGGAAACTTTTCTGAAAGTTTTTTCTTCTCCGAACATCGCTTCTAAAAGATGGGTTTATGAACAATACGATTCGATGGTGAGAACAAATACAATTGTTGGTCCCGGTTGCGACTCTGCTGTAATTTATATTAAGGGAACAAACAAAGCTCTGGCAATGAAAACGGATTGTAATGCAAGATACGTTTATCTTAATCCGAGAGAAGGTGCAAAGATTGCAGTAGCAGAATCTGCAAGAAATATTGTTTGCTCGGGTGGAATTCCACTTGCTATCACGAATTGTTTGAATTTCGGCAATCCATATAAACCTGAAATTTACTGGCAATTCACTGAAGCAATTGCGGGAATGGGTGAAGCCTGCAGGTTCTTCGATACACCAGTTACAGGAGGAAATGTAAGTTTCTATAATGAGTCTCCCGACCGTGCTGTCTATCCAACTCCAACAATCGGAATGCTGGGATTAGTTGAAGATCTTTCACACATAACAACTTCTTTCTTTAAAAATGATGGCGATCTTATTTATGTATTGGGAGAAGACAAAGTAGAACTTGGCGGAAGTGAATATCTGAAGGTGATTCAAAAAATAGTTGAAGGTAATTCTCCACAAATTGATCTTCCGACAGAAAAGAAGGTACAAGATACTGTTCTCGAATTAATAAGAAAGAAATTAATTAATTCAGCTCACGATATTTCAGAAGGTGGAGTTGTATGTGCACTGGCAGAATGTTGTATAATAAATGATGAAAAAATGCTTGGTGCGAAAGTAAATATTCCTGTCAAATCCAGAAAGGATTATTCATATTTCTCTGAAACTCAATCGCGAATAATTGTTTCAGTATCAAAAGATAAAAAAGAAGAATTCGAAAATATTCTTCATGCAGCCATGCATCCATGCAATCATGCAGGAGAAGTTGGCGGCAGATTTCTGCATATAAATGATGATATAAATGTTAAAGTTCACGAGCTTGCTGATTTATATTTCAACACAATCCCGCGGATAATGACCGGTGAAAAGTAAAATAAAGCAAAAAATACGAAGTTCTAAACATTATGCTTTATTCAGAAGAGTACGATATTTCCTTCATCTGATTCCCGCATGGAATTGGTTCGTTGGTTTCGTGAAGCACTACTTCGGTGGTTTGTACGACAGAACTGATCGTCATCATCTTTTTCTTTTGTCTGGCGGATTGGCATTTTCATTATTCGTTTGCATTATCCCTATGACATTAATCATCTTCTGGCTGCTCGGCAAATTCTTAAACTCTGTTGAAGTTGAAATGCAGATAAATACACTCATCGATACAGTTATACCCTATGGCGTATATGCAAATTTTGTAAAGGATGTGATATTTGAGCGTGTTGAAGAAGTTGTTGCATACAGGAACATTGCAGGATGGGTTGGTATTGTTGGATTATTTTTTGCAGCGAGCGGCTTTGCCAGCAGCCTGAGAACCGTGATGAACAAAGCTTACGGAAGAGATCTTGATATAAATATTTTTCTCGGCAAGCTGCGTGACTTCCTTGTGATTATTGTTATCGTTCTTGTATTCCTTGTATTGATTCTAATACTTCCAATGTTAGACTTTTTTGTTTCATTTGCTCAATCAACTCCTTACTTGCAGTTTTTTAATAATCCCATTTTTCATAGAGTCTTTACAGCATCATTTTCATTCTTTATAATGTTTTTAATTTTTGCTGCTCTCTACAAGTTTATGCCTGTTGTTAAAATTCATAAGAGATCTGTTGCAATAGGTGCATTGTGGGCATCAATATTTTGGGTTGGAGCTAAAGTTCTTTTCGGGATTTACCTTTCAAACTTTACAACCTTCAGCAGAATTTACGGAGCGTATGCTCTTGGAATTGTTGTTGCATTCTGGATTTATTATTCATCCGCTGTGTTTATCCTCGGTGCCGAAATCGCCAAGCTGTTTGATGAGAGGCTGGAAGAACGAATAAAAAGGAAACAGGAGATAGCTGAAACCAAACCCATCGCAGATTCCACCGCATAATTTTCTGAATTTAAAATAAAATCTCTATTGACTCGTATTAAATTTTTTAATATGTTTAATCAGACAAAATAATCCGATTATAAAATTAAGGAATAAAAGATGTCCATCTACAAATCAAACAGATTAAAAAACAGCATTTACTTTTTATTAGTTGTAATCTCTATGATTGTTTTAGTTACTGCCTGTGGCGGCGATTCAAGTAAAAGTGATACATCAAATCAAACCGAAACATTGAAAACCAATCCTTCAGGACTTTCAGATTGGGAACTTGAAAACGGTTTTGGCCCTGTAAAGAAGAAATTAAACCTTGGTCCGCTAGACCTTACAATGGCGAAAGAAGGTGAAAAAATTTTCGAATCAAAATGTGCAACCTGTCATAAACTTGATGAAAGATATACAGGTCCCGCACAGCGAGATGTGCTGCAGAGAATCACACCGGAATTTTTTATGAACACAGTTTTAAACCCGGATGAAAATCTTGAAAAGCATCCTCACGGCAAAAAAATGCTCGCTGAATATATGACCAAGATGACAAACCAAAATATAAATCTTAAAGATGCACGTGCTTTACTTGAGTACTTCAGAGTTCTTGATGAAGAACTAAAAAATCAAAATAAATCAAACTAATAATCGGGAGGAAGGTTTATGAACCGCAGATACTTCAAAGCATTTTTGATAGCAGTTACTGTAATAGCAGCATTTGTAGTTCTACATTACGGCTGTCAGGAATCAAAAAATCTAACAGCAGGGGATGAAGCAGGAAGAGTTTACGTTGCACCAGGAACGTATGATGAATTTTATCTTTTCACATCAGGTGGTTTCAGCGGACAGATTGGTGTATATGGCTTGCCAAGTGGAAGAATGTTCAGAGTCATTCCGGTTTTCTCACAGGATCCGGAAAAAGCCTGGGGATATTCTGAAGAATCAAAACCAATGTTTATGACTTCGCACGGCTTTATTCCGTGGGACGATGCTCATCATCCGAAACTTTCTCAAACTGATGGGATAGCAGACGGAAGATGGATTTTTATAAATGGCAACAACACTCCGCGTATTGCGAGAGTTGATTTAACGACATTTAAAACTGCTGAGATAATTGAAATTCCAAACTCAGGCGGAAATCACGGTTCGCCATTCCTGACTGAGAATACAGAATATGTAGTTGCCTCAACAAGATTTAGCGTTCCCATTCCAAACAGGGATGTACCGATTGATTCCTACAAAGAAAATTTTAAAGGAACTATTAGTTTTGTTAAAGTAGAGAAGGATGGTGCAATGGATGTTGCATTCCAGATTCTTGTGCCCGGATTTAACTATGATCTTGCGCACGCAGGAAAGGGTCCATCACACGGCTGGGCATTCTTTACAAGCTACAATACTGAGCAGGCAAACACTTTGCTTGAAGTAAATGCTTCACAGAACGATAAAGATTTTATTGCTGCAGTAAACTGGAAAAAAGCTGAAGAGTATGTTGCTCAAGGTAAAGCAAAAACATGGTCAACAAGTTATTTCAGAAATTATTTTGATGAAAAGAAACACATGGGCTTTTCTGAAGAGAAAAAGACTGTTAAAGTTCTTATTCCTGAAGAATGTCCCGGTTTGATTTATTATTTACCAACCCCAAAATCTCCTCATGGTGTTGATGTTGATCCAACCGGTGAATACATTGCTGCAGGCGGAAAGCTTGCATCAGTTATAGTTGTTCATTCTTTCAGCAAAATGTTGAAGGCTATCGAGAATAAAGAATTTGAAACAACTATTGATGGAATTCCTGTTTTGAAATATGAATCAGTTATTGGTGGTGAAGTTAACAATCCAGGATTGGGTCCATTGCACACAGAGTTTGACGGAAACGGATATGGTTATACATCATCATTTATTTCTTCAGAAATTGTTAAGTGGAAAATCGGAACATGGGAAGTTGTTGACAGAATTCCTGCTTACTATTCAATTGGCCATCTCTGTGTTCCCGGCGGCGATACAAGAAAACCCTGGGGCAAATATGTAATTGCATTAAATAAAATTACAAAAGACAGATATCTGCCGACCGGACCAGAGTTAACTCAATCAGCTCAGTTGATCGATATTTCCGGTGATAAGATGAAACTCCTTTTGGATTTCCCAACAATCGGTGAACCGCATTATGCTCAAGCAATTCCTGCGGATATTCTTATGAAAAATTCTAAGAAGATTTATCCGATTGAAGAAAACACTCATCCTTATGGAATAAAAGCAGAGAAAGATGCTCGGGTTGTGAGAGAAGGAAATGTTGTGCGTGTTTATATGTCAACAATCAGAGCTCACTTTGCCCCGGATAATATAGAAGGAATAAATGTTGGCGATAAAGTCTATTTCCATATCACAAATCTTGAGCAGGATTGGGATATTCCTCACGGCTTTGCAGTTAAAGGAATGCAGAATTCAGAATTGCTGATTATGCCGGGCGCAACAGAAACAGTAGTTTGGACACCGCTTAAAGAAGGAGTATATCCTTTTTACTGCACAGATTTCTGTTCTGCTTTGCATCAGGAAATGTCTGGTTATATAAGAGTTTCCCCGAAAGGTTCGAATGTTGCAATAACGTATGGTACAGGCAAATAAGTGTTTTAGTCGTAGCACAGATTATTAATCTGTGCTACAATCTCAACAATCAAATGAAAACCCAGTCAAAAATAATTGTTATTGTTGCTTCACTAATCTTAATCTTGTCATTCTTCTTTCCGATCTGGTATATTGATCTCGAAGCTCCTCAATATCCGGAAGGAATCGGTTTGGAAATCTGGTTGAATAAAATCACCGGTCAGAATCCTCATGATCTAAATAACATCAACGGTCTCAATCACTACATCGGAATGAAAGAAATTGTTCCGGATGCAATTCCCGAACTAAAAATTATGCCTTTCATAATTATCTTTTTAATAGTGTTTGGTTTGATCTCCGGAATTTCAGGAAAAAGAAGTTTGGTTTATATTTGGATCGTTCTGTTCTTTGTGATCGCAGCTGTTGGCTTATATGATTTTTATTTGTGGGAATATGATTATGGACATAATTTAAATCCCCATGCTGCAATTAAAATTCCGGGTATGGCATACCAGCCGCCGTTGATCGGTTCTAAAATGCTATTGAACTTTAATGCTATTTCAATGCCTCACATCGGCACATGGATTTTAGTAGGTGCAGTTGCTTTGGCTGTGATTGCATTAATTATTGATAAAAAAAATACAAAGGTGAAAAATGAATAATCCAAGATCATCTGCTGTCTTACTCTTAATCATACTCTTACTCTTAATCGTGTGTTCCTGCGGAAGCAATCCTGAACCGATTAATTATGGACACGATGAATGCGATTTCTGTAGAATGCTTATCACAGATAACCGCTACGGTTCAGAACTGGTTACCGACAAAGGAAAGGTTTTTAAATTCGATGAAGCCGGTTGCATGATTGAATATGCGATGGTCAAAAATTTTATCGGTGATGCGAATCAGAAATTCCTTGTGACAGATTTCCCAAACCCTGCAACTTTTATCGATGCCGCTGCTGCATTTTATGTTGAGAATGATAATTTCAGAAGCCCGATGGGTTTGAATGTAATGGCGTTTGACAGCGAAATCTCCAGGCAAAAGTTTGTTGCTGAAAGCGGCGGCAGATTATTGAACTGGGTTGATGTAATTGAACTTGTTAAACAGAGAAGTATGTGATCGTTTTGTCATTCCGGATTCATTGCTTTAGCAGGGAATTCCGGAATCTCCGAAGCGTAAGATTCTGGACAAGCCAGAATGACTACGTTTCTTTATAACGATAAACTTGATCAATCAAAAAATTAGATGATTCTTCAAAGAAAAAATAATTCAGTAATACTCTTCTTCCTCGCCCTCTTTTTATTTCCGGTTTTTTCTTATTCTAAAACAATAACCGTTTCTAAAGACGGTCCTGTCAGCACTATTATAGAAGCAATAAGTCTTGCCAATGACCTTGATACGATTCTTATAAAACCCGGTGAATATTCAGAAGGAAATATCATAGTTGACAAGAAATTAACCATCATCGGTGAAAATTTTCCGGTCATTGATGGAAAGGGAGATGGAGAAATATTTACAGTCACTTCAAGCGATGTTCATATCTCAGGATTGATTATCAAAAACTCTGGAATCAGTTATCTTGAAGAGAATGCTGGAATCAGACTGAAGGAAGTAAGAAACTGTTCTGTCATTGGAAATAAATTCATAAATAATTTTTTTGCTATCTATATTGCTAAATCTGCCGATTGCATCATCACGAATAACTACATTGAAGGCGAAAGAAAAAGAGAAGCCAATTCGGGTAATGGAATTCATCTCTGGTACTGCAGGGATATCACCATTGAAAACAATAAGATCTATAATCATCGTGACGGAATTTATTTCGAGTTTGTGAGGAACGGAAAAATATTTAACAATCACAGCGAAGGCAATCTTCGTTACGGGCTTCACTTTATGTTTTCTGATAGCTGTGAATATGCTCAAAATAATTTCAAAGAAAATGGTGCCGGTGTAGCAGTTATGTACACTAAAAATGTTTTAATGACTGAAAATAATTTTCAGAATAACTGGGGTGCAGCATCATACGGAATTTTGTTAAAGGATATTTCCGACAGCAGAATCGAAAAAAATATTTTTGACGGAAACTCAACCGGGGTTTATATGGAAGGCTGCAGCAGAGTTAAAATCGAGAGAAATAATTTCATAAAAAACGGCTGGGCTTTGAAGCTGATGGCAAACTCAATGGATAATTATTTTTATGATAATAACTTTATCGCGAACTCCTTTGATATCTCCACAAACAGCCGGCAGAACTTCAACACCTTCGAAAAAAATTATTGGTCTGAGTACGATGGCTACGATCTTGATAAAGACGGATTTGGTGATGTCCCATTCAGACCTGTAACAATGTTTTCAATGATTATTGAATCGCATCCGACATCACTGGTGCTGCTTCACAGTTTGTTCATTGATTTAATGAATATTGCTGAAAGTATTATTCCTGCAATTACTCCAGAAGCACTTACAGACGCTAAACCACGAATGAGGATGGTAAATTGATAACAGTAAAAAATCTCGTAAAAAATTTTGGGAAGAACAAAGTTCTCAAAAATGTCAATCTTACAATTGATGAAGGGAAAGTTACTGCAATCGTTGGACCGAATGGTTCAGGAAAAACCACTTTGATAAAAACAATTCTCGGACTTGTCAGACCAACCGATGGAATAATTGAAGTAGATGGGAAATCAATAAAAGATGATTATCTCTACAGAAATAAAATCGGTTATATGCCGCAGATTGCAAGGTATCCTGAGAATCTTACCGGGAATGAAATTATTTCACTCATAAAATCAATCAGAGAAAGTAATGAATACAGTGATGAGGAAATTCTTTCTTCCCTGAAGCTTATTACTGAAATGGAGAAACCTTTTAAAAATCTTTCTGGCGGCACGAAACAGAAAATTTCTGCGTTGATTGCTTTTGCATTCAATGCTAAAATTATCATTCTCGATGAACCAACGGCAGGACTTGATCCGATTTCCAGCAGCTATTTCAAAGATCTTGTGTTAAAACAGAAAGAGGAGAAGAAAACAATTATTCTGACATCACATTTGATGAATGAAGTGCAGGAGCTTTCGGATGAAATAGTATTCCTTCTTGAAGGAGACATAAAATTTAAAGGAACGGTTCAATCACTTTTAGAAGATAAAAAAGAAACAAAGCTTGAGAGAGCTATAGCTGAGTTAATGAGTCAACACGATTAGCAACCTTCAAGGTTACTGGTGAAAAACATAGCGCTAACCTTGAAGGTTATCAGTCGACGGAACTAATAAGCAAAATTGATTAAATGAATGGATCGTACTGTCATTCTGGCTTGTCCAGAATCTGCGGGTGTAGTTGTCAGATTCCTGACTCCCCCGCAAAGCGGGGTCGCAGGAATGACAACATAAATATTACAAAATAAATGAAACTCGTTAAAAAAATATTGCTCTACGAAATCCACAACACGATAAGAAGCAAGTGGGTGATACTTTATACTTTTTTCTTTTTCCTTGTTGGCTACGGTTTGTTTACTTTCAGCGGAGATGTTAACAAAGCATACATCAGTTTGATGAACATAATCATCATTGTCATTCCGCTTGTATCGATAATTTTTGGCTCCATATATTTTTACAACTCGAGGGAATTCATAGAGATGATGCTGAGTCAGCCGATTGATAGAAAATCTCTTTTCCTTGGAATTATTTTAGGAACAGCAATTCCTCTTTCTGCAGGATTTGCGTTGGGATTTTCAATTCCATTTCTTCTCTTCGGAAAAGTAGGTCAACAGATAGATGGTTTTATTCTGTTACTGCTGATTGGTGTGCTGCAAACGTTTATTTTCATTGCACTTTCGTTTTTAATTTCGGTTAAGCAGGATGATAAGTCAAAAGGACTTGGACTTGCAATTTTAATCTGGCTGGTTCTTGCGGTTGTTTACGACGGATTCGTCCTGCTGATAATTTATAACTTTCAGGACTACCCGCTTGAAAATGCGATGATCATTATGAGTACTCTCAATCCTATTGATCTTGGCAGGATATTATTTTTAATGAAATTTGACATTGCCGCATTGATGGGCTACACAGGTGCGGTCTTTCAAAGATTTTTTGGAAGCTCGTCCGGTATTATAATTTCTTTTGTGTGCTTGTTTGTTTGGATTCTTATTCCGTTCTTTTTAAGCAGCAGGTTTTTTAAGAAGAAGGATTTTTAGAAAAGGTATTATCAATCTTGTTTTCAATTGAATTAGTTTATTAACTTTAAATAAGAAGATTAAATCTCTTAAAGAGGAGTTATTAATGGATACTAAAATTTCAGACTTAACAGTCAACGAATTAAAAGAGTTAATTGCTAGTACAGTGCAGGAAACGATAGAAGATTATCTGGAGGATTTAAAAGCACTGACCAGCAAGGACTACATTAATTCCATTCGTGAAGCAAGAGAGGAATACAAAGCAGGTGATTATAAAGATCATAATGAAGTTCTTTGATGTATCGAATTCTCTTCACAAGACGCGCGGTAAAGGATTTTGAGAAACTTAATGAAGATATTAAACTCAGATTGAAAGAAAAATTTAATCTGCTTCTTAATAATCCCATCGGCATCAGCAAAAAGCTATCCAGCCCGTTAATTGGCTCATATAGATTAAGAATCGGAGATTATAGAGTTATCTTTGATATTGATGATGACAAAGTCGTCATTCTTCGTATCGGACATAGAAAGGATATTTATAAATAGTTTAATCTTTGAGTCAGTAAATAAATAAATTCCTCCCTTGCATCTTTCATTTTAAACCTATATTTTTAATCAGATAAAAATATCTGATTATATAAATGACAGTAATTTTCTCAAAAAAATGCGAATATGGAATGCAGGCGGTACTTTACCTTGCTTCACAGGAAAAGGGAACTTTGGTTTCTGCAGAGGACATATCTAAAGTTTTAAAAATTCCCCGCGAGTTTATTTCCAAGATTCTTCAAAGCCTGAGAGAGAGCGGATTGATTTCTTCAAGCAAAGGGAAGTCAGGCGGTTTTACTTTAGCCAAAGATCCTTCACGCATAAAGTTGATAGATGTTGTTTCTGCAATTGATGGTCTTGAAATGTTCGATAGCTGCGTACTCGGTTTTCCGGAATGTTCACCGACTCATCCTTGTCCTGTGCACAACATCTGGGGACCGCTTCGCACCCAGACTTACGATATGCTTACTTCAGAAACGATTGATAAACTGAAAGAGAAAACTTTAAGTAAGATCAGAAGCCTCTGATATTTTTTTATTGTTTAATCAGACTAATATATCTGATATGGAAAGTAAAATAAATACAATTAGTAGTTACGATGATGCAAACATTGAAGTCATTCCGACTCGTTCGGAGTCAGACTTCAAGGATTCTGGACTCTCCCGCCAAAGCGGGATCGCCAGAATGACAACGCCAAAAAAGAAAATAATCAAGAACAAAGAGAAGGGAATTCAAAAAATCAGATTCATTGTGCAGGCATTGTTTGCTCTTCTTTGCATCTGGATTGGTGTTGAGTTTTATCAATTCATACAATACCTGGAAACAAATGGTGCTGCAGCTTTTTCACCACGCCCGCCAGGAGTAGATGGCTTTCTTCCGATAAGTTCATTTATGAGTTTTTATTTGTTCCTGATGACCGGAGAAGTTCACTCAGCTCATCCGGCAGGATTTTTTATTTTCTTTGCGATCGTTCTTGTGTCGATTGTTTTTGGAAAAACATTCTGCAGCTGGTTGTGTCCTGTTGGATTTTTATCCGAGCTTATTGGAGATTTCGGAAAGAAAATATTCGGGAAAGATCTAATGCTTCCCAAAATTCTGGACTATCCTCTCCGCAGCTTAAAATATTTAATGCTCGGATTTTTATTCTACTCAGTTTTCTTTTTGATGAGCACAACTGCACTTCAGGCATTTCTTGATAGCCCGTACAATCTCGTCTCTGATGTGAAGATGTATTACTTCTTCACTGAAATTTCAAGATTTTCTTTGATAGTAATTGGAATATTATTTCTGCTCTCTATCGTTCTTCGCGGATTCTGGTGCAGATATCTTTGCCCGTACGGTGCACTACTTGGAATCACTACACTGCTTAGTCCAAATAAAATAAAAAGAAATCCAATTAGCTGCATTGACTGCGGACTTTGCAACAAAGCTTGTCCTGCATTCATAAAAGTAGATAAGGTAAAGACTGTTATATCTGATGAATGCACAACCTGTCTGAACTGTGTTGATGCTTGTCCTGTTGCAGATACTCTTCAGCTTGAAACTATAGGAACAAAGAAAAAATTAAACAAGAAATATGTTGCAATTGGAGTTGTATCTATCTTTATGCTCGTTACCGGCTTTGGAATGATTACAGGCAAGTGGCAAAATAATATTTCAAAAGAAGAATACCTGATTCTTTACAAAGGAATTGATTCATTTGGTCATCCGACCGGAACAGAATCAATGAAGAGATTTAATGAAGAAGCTTTGAAAAAGAATGCTGAAATTAATATTAAAAATGAAAATGAAATTATTAAATCAAACGATGAAAAGAGGTAAGTAAAATGGATGAGTTGAAATTAAAAGATTCCACATTAAATAACTTGATGGATAAAACTCTGGCAGAAATTGTTACAGATAACATACGATCAGCGATAATATTCGAGGAAGCCGGATTGGATTTTTGCTGCAAAGGAAAACGAAGTCTGAAGGATGCCTGTTCAGGAAAAAAGGTTGATGTTCAGAAAATTGTAAATGAATTAATAAATTTAACTGGTGATGGAAACGAAGCTCAGAATGTAGATGACTGGCAGCTCGATTTTCTTGTTGATTACATCATGAACAATCATCATCAGTATGTGAGAAGAATGATTCCTGTAATTACTTTACACGCAGATAAGGTTGCTTCAGTCCATGGAAAAAATCATCTTGAGACTATTAAGATTGCTGATTTGTTTCTCGCTGTTCGAGAAGAGCTTGAAATGCATATGATGAAAGAGGAGAGAATTTTATTTCCACAAATAAAGCAAATGATTTTGAACCAAAAAGAAAACAGCCAGTTTTTCCCTCCGGCATTTGGAACGATTCAGAATCCAATCCGAATGATGGAATACGAACACACTAATGCCGGAGATGCTTTGTATCAGATCAGAGAATTGAGTAACAATTATGCTCATCCGGAAGATGCCTGCAACATATTTAAAGCTCTTTATTCTGAACTGAAAGAATTTGAAGAAGATCTTCACAAGCATATTCATCTTGAAAATAATATCCTGTTTCCGAAATCAATTGATTTAGAATCTCAGTTGGTCTAATTTTTATATGAAAATCATTTCTTTTTTTTACTTTTAATAAGCAGCCAAATGAAAAGACATCCGGCTTTATACACCTTATCTCACGACCATCATCAGGGACTTATTCTTGCCCAGCAATTAAAGAAGGGCGCTCCTCAGTACAAAGGAATGCCTTCAACTCCTGAAGGCAAAAAAGAATACACAATTTCATTTTATAAAACTGAACTAATCAGACATTTTGAAAATGAAGAGAAAATTTTATTTCCTATGTCTTTAGGTAAAAACGCGAGCATTGATAAGTTGATTGCAGAGATAATAAACGAGCACAGAAAACTGGAAGCACTTGTAGAAGAAATAAGAACTACTGCTGAACTTGAAAGAGTTATGGATGAACTTGGTCACTTGCTTGAAAAACATATCAGGAAGGAAGAAAGAGAATTGTTTGTGATGATTGAAGAAGCACTGAATGAAAATGACCTTGATTTGCTATCAGCAAAATTGAAACAAACAGAAAAAACTAATTAAATTCATTATGGGATTGATAAAAATATTAAAGGTTTTTGCACCTCCAGCCACCTGGCGATTTGTGGTCGTGATTCTTACCGGAATCTTTTTTGGCCTGGTATTCATTGCTCTCCATGTCGGCAGAGCTACTTCTTATCTATCAGATGATCCATCTGCTTGTGTGAATTGTCATGTGATGGCACCTTATTATGCAACATGGCAAAACGGAAGTCACGGAAGATTCACTGTCTGTAATGATTGTCATGTTCCACAGGATAATTTTATTGAGAAGTATTTCTTTAAAGCTTCGGATGGATTGAGACATTCGTATATGTTCACGTTCAGACTTGAACCGCAGGTAATTCGAATTCACGAAGCGGGAAGAAACGCAGTGCAGAGAAATTGTATTCGCTGTCATTCAGAACAAATTCACCCGATTTCTGTGAGAGCGATAAGTATGCAGTCAATCCAGGAACACGGAGAAGGTTACTGCTGGGATTGCCATCGCGAAACTCCGCATGGAAGAGTGAATAGCTTAACATCAACTCCGTTTGCACGAACTCCGCAGTTGTCAGCGCCATATCCTGAGTGGATGAAGAAAAATTTTGAGTCAGATAAATCATCAAATTAAAAAGTTAAAGGGAATATTATGAAACCAATTAGTGAAATCATAAAAGCAAAACCCTGGGTCGGATGGCTGTTATTCTTAGGAACAGTCGTTATTGTATTCTTAATAGGTTTATTTGCTTCTTCAATTATTGAGCGAAGAGGAGAAGCCGTATATACGATGCAGATGCTTAAACCGATTAATGAGTGGGAACCTCGTAATGAAGTTTGGGGAGAAAATTTTCCAAGGCAGTATGAATCTTATCTCAATACATTAAAAACAGATTTCGCTAGCAAGCACGGCGGTGCGAAGATGATCGATTATCTTGAAAAATATCCTGAGCTTGTTGTACTCTGGGCTGGCTATGCATTTTCAAAAGACTACAACCAGGGAAGGGGGCACGCTTATGCAATTGAAGATTTGCGCAACTCGTTAAGAACTGGAGATAATAACATTAAACCGATGCCGGCAACCTGCTGGTCCTGCAAAAGTACTGACGTTCCAAGAATGATGAATGAAATGGGCGCTGAAAATTATTATAAAACTTCCTGGAATGATTTAGGTAGTCAGCACGTAAATCCAATCGGCTGTCAGGATTGTCACGATCCTAAAACAATGAATTTACGAATTACCCGCCCGGCATTAATTGAAGCTTATGAAAGACAGGGCAGAGATATCAGTAGTTTTTCAAGGCAGGAAATGCGTTCACTTGTTTGTGCCCAATGCCATGTTGAATATTATTTCAAGGGCGAAGGCAAGTATTTAACATTTCCCTGGGATAAAGGATTCAGCGCCGATGATATGGAAGCTTACTTCGATGAAATTGAATTTGCTGACTGGACACATACTTTATCAAAAGCTCCAATGCTGAAAGCACAACATCCGGACTTTGAATTATTTATGACAGGTATTCATGCTATACGTGGTGTTTCATGTTCTGATTGTCATATGCCGTATAAGAGTGAAGGCGGTGTGAAGTTTACGGACCATCATATTCAATCACCGCTGAATAATGTTGCAAACACCTGCCAGGTTTGTCATCGTGAAGAAACTGAAAGATTAATGCTGGATGTTTATGACAGACAAGACAGAATCGAAGAGATAAGACGAATTGTTGAAAAAACTTTGGCTGCTGCACACATCGAAGCGAAGATTGCCTGGGACAATGGTGCAACTGAAACTCAGATGAAATCAATTCTTACATTAATTCGTCACGCACAATGGAGGTGGGATTGGGTTGCTGCAGCGAACGGACTTGGTTTTCATTCACCGGTTGAGGCATTAAGAGTTCTTGGTACCGCTATTCAAAAAGGTGAACAGGCAAGAAGAGAACTCGCAGCTTTATTTGTTAAACAGGGATGGAAATATCCCGTTGAACTTCCGGATATTTCAACAAAAGCAAAAGCACAGAAGTACATTGGACTTGACATGCCTAAACTAGTTGAGGGTAAAAAGGAGTTCTTAAATACAACTGTTGTTGAATGGGATAAGGCAGCAAAAGAGCGTCAGGGATTTTTGTTTGAATATAAGCCAAAAAAGTAAAATTTTATTATTGAAATTAACCTTGCCTCTTGACAACTAATTTTTTATGTTTGTCCTGAGATGAAGTTAAAAAGATTTTTCATATTGTCGCTGACTTTTACTTTCCTGGTTTCGACGACTGGACTACCTTTCTTTTATCATTACTGTGAAATGATTGGAAAGAAGTCCCTCAGTGAGTGCAGTGATTGTGTTGAGGAAAAAGAAGAAACTTTTTCCTGTTGCTCTATGGAAGAACCAGAATTTGAAACTCAGATAAAATCAGAATACTCAACCTGCTGCATTGATGAATTCGATTATAAAAAGATTGAAGATAATTTCTTCCAGACTATAACTTCGAATCTAATTCCGATAACCTCAGTTATTTCAGCGCTTTATCTGTTTTCAATAGATTCTCAAAGCGAAAATAAATTTTCAGAGCAAACTAATTACGATCTTCCCCCGCCGAAATTCGGCAAACAACTCTTAAATACCATCCATCAGTTAAAGTTAGACTTACCTTTCTGTTAGTCTTCTTCATTCAATGAAGAACTCTTTAGTGCGGCACGTGAGCTGCGTCTAAAATATTTTAATAAATAGTAAGGTAAAAAAATGAAATCATTAATAAGTATGATTCTCATTTTACTCGCAATTGAAACAGGAACAGCACAAACATTAACAGGAACAGTTTACGAGAAAGATGAAAATCAAAATGAAATACCTCTTGTAGGTACAAATGTCTATTGGGCTGATACCAATGTCGGAACTACAACTGACGAATACGGTAAATTTAAAATCAGAAGGGTTGACGGCGATTCCTTGAAATTAATTGTCAGCTACATAGGATACCAGCCTGTTGCGATAGTTATTACATCAGAAACAGACACCATTGAAATTTCTCTGGCAATCAATCGCGAGTTGAAGGAAGTTGTTGTAACGGGGACATCATTATCAAAATATATTGATGATCTTGATGCCAGACCAACTGAAATAATCACGAGCAAAGAATTGCTAAAAGCAGCTTGCTGTAATTTATCTGAAAGCTTTACAACTAACGCAAGTGTTGATATTCAGTTTCAGGATGCGGTAACCGGTGCAAAACAAATTCAACTTCTCGGACTCGCTGGTATATATACAAACATTATGTTTGAAAATGTTCCGACGTTGAAGGGAGTAACAAATACTTTCGGTCTGGGTTACGTTCCTGGTCCGTGGATGACAGCAATAAGTGTATCAAAAGGTGCTGGTTCTGTTGTGAATGGTTACGAGTCAATAACCGGACAGATAAATATTGATTATAAGAAGCCCGATGATATCGAAAGATATTATTTCAATTTATTTCAGAGTTCGCATTACAAATCTGATTTAAATGCAAATGCAGCGGTTCAATTATCAGAAAATCTTTCCACTATGCTATTAGCCCACACTGATTTTGTTACAAAAACTTTTGACGATAATCACGACTTCTTTGCTGACCAGCCGGAAGTGAAACAATTTAATTTTATGAATCGATGGAATTACCATTCATTTACAGGATATGATTCACAGTTTGGAGTTCAAATTATAAATGAAAAAAGAAATGCCGGACAAATTTCTGAATCACACACCAGCAGCCATTCAGACCATCTTTACGATATAGATATTAACACTGAGCGTTATGAAGTCTACGCAAAAAATGGTTATGTGTTCACCGATGAACCTTACACAAGTATGGGATTGATATTGAATGGACAATACCAGGATCAGAATTCCTTGTTCGGATTAAGTGAATATGATTCAAAGCTCAGATCTTTTTATGCGAATTTAATTTTTGAGGCAAAGACAGAAGATGAAGTTCACTCGTTAACTACTGGTGGTAGTTACGTATTCGATCAATATCAGGAAAAATTTAATGGACTGGATTATTTCAGGAAGGAATCACGTCCGGGAATTTTCGCCGAATATAATTACTCCCCAATTCCGCAGTTGGCTGTTGTTCCTGGTGCGAGAGTGGACTTTCATAATTTGTATGGAACTTTTTTTACACCAAGACTGCATATCAAATACGGCATTGATGATAATACAACTTTGAGAATTTCAGGCGGCAAGGGTTATCGTTCTGTAAATCTACTTGCTGAAAATATGAACTACCTTGCAAGCTCCCGCAGGTTTGTAGTAATTAATAATCCAACTTATGAAGAAGGCTGGAATTACGGATTTAATCTGACAAGATATTTCCCGGTCAACAATCGTGACTTAAGAGTTACTGCCGATTACTATCGAACCGATTTCTTAAAGCAGACTGTTGTGGACATAGATAGTGATGTAAGAGAAGTCAGGTTTTATGATCTGGACGGAAAATCTTACTCAAATAATTACCAGCTTGAAATCGCTTATGAACTTTTTAAAAGATTGGATATGATGGCTGCGTTCAAATATTCTGATGTAAAGACACAGTATGGTGATCAATTATTAACTAAACCTTTAGTCAGTAAGTATAAAGCATTACTGACATTATCTTATGCAAGTGCAGATTATGGTTGGCTTTTTGATTCATCATTTTTATTAAATGGTGATGGCAGAGTTCCCTCAACTGAAGAAAATCCGGTCGAGTATCAGAGATCTGAAAAGTTTTCAGAATTTGTGAATATAAACGCTCAGCTTACAAAAAGGATTGATATAATCGATTTGTATTTCGGTGTTGAAAATCTTCTGGACTTCAAGCAGGATAATCCAATTATTGCATCCGATGATCCATTCGGTGAATATTTTGATGCATCACTTGTCTGGGGTCCGATTGATGGAAGGAAATTTTATCTTGGTGTTAGACTAAGTGTTCTATAGCAAATAAAATGTGAACCCATCCCCCTTTCCCTTCTCTTATGAAGAGAAGGGGGGACAAACTTAATTAACAAAGTCCCTCTCTTTTTAAGAGAGGTATTTAGGTCGTTAGACTCCGTCAGAGTCTACCGGACTCTGACGAGGTGAGTTCAATGCAAATAAATTTATTAATAGTTCTGATTTAAATAGAGGAGTAATAAAATGTTAAAACAATTTGTAATTATAATCTCAATGTTCGTAATCTTCAGTTCGCTTATAATTGCTCAGGAAAAACCGCAGGAGCAAAAAGAGGAAGCTAAACAGGATTCCTTAGTTGAAACAGTTGATTCAAGTACTGCTGTTGAATCAACAGAATTAAAAATATGGAATAAGGTATGTCCTGTTATGGGAAACAAAGTTGATACGGATGGACCTACAGTTGAATACAACGGAAAGCTCTATGCATTCTGCTGCCCGGGCTGCGATGCTAAGTTTGAGAAGAATCCTGATAAGTATTCAAAAAATTTAAGCGAAGATGGAACAAAGTATATTGGAAGAAAATAATCATTCAAATTAATTCATTCATCAACAAAAAAGGAGTAACACAATGTTCAAGCAACTCATATTCATTTTTTCATTAGTTTCAATTCTGACTGCATTCACAGTTGCACAGGACAAACCAGAAACTGAGAAAAAAGAAAATCAGGAATGTTCAAAAGATTCAAAATGCTGCAGTATGAAAGGAAAGGAAACAAGCTCACTATCTGGTGAAAGTTCGGCAGTAGCATTTAATAAAGTATGCCCGGTAAAAGGCGGTGAAGTTGATTCAGACTCACCAACTTTTGAATACAACGGCAAAGTTTATGGCTTCTGCTGTTCAGGATGTGAATCGAAGTTCGAGAAAGATCCTGAAACGTATCTGAAGAATCTGAATGAGGATGGTTCAGAGTTTATAAAGCGAAGTTAACTCTGAATAAGGGATGCATATTTGTGCATCCCTTTTTTTATTTTTACTAGCAGAACTAATTTTTAATAAGAAGAACATTTTATTAATCGTGCATACACACAATCACAATCACACGAACTACAATAGAGCTTTCATATTCGGCATTACGCTGAATGTAATTTACATTGTAGTTGAAGTGTTTTATGGCTTGATGATCAACTCGATGGCATTGCTTGCAGATGCTGGTCATAACTTCAGTGATGTGCTTGGTTTGCTTCTTGCCTGGGGTGCTTCCTATCTTGCAAAAACTGCTACAACAGAAAAACGAACGTACGGATTCAGAAAGTCAACTATACTCGCAGCACTGTTCAATGCAATTCTATTAATGATTGCTGTTGGTGCAATAACGATTGAAGCAATAAGAAAATTTATTTCACCTGAACCGGTTCAGGGAGAAATTATGATGGTTGTTGCAGGAATCGGAGTTGTGATCAATTCTATCACAGCATTTCTTTTTATGAAGGGAAGAAAAAAAGACCTCAACATCAAAGGTGCATTTTTACATATGGCTGCGGACGCTGGAGTTTCGCTCGGTGTTGTTGTTGCTGGATTTATCATTTACACGACTGGATGGCTTTGGGTTGACCCTGCAATCAGTCTTGTAATAGTTCTGGTAATCACAATCGGAACCTGGGGATTATTAAGAGACTCATTTCATCTTTCTATGGATGCAGTGCCAAATGGAATCAATCTGAAAGATGTAGGAAATTACCTGAAAGGAATTAATGGTGTTGTCGAAGTTCACGACTTGCACATCTGGGCGATGAGCACAACTGAAACTGCTCTTACTGCTCATCTGGTAATACCGGGTGAAACGAAAGATGATTACTTTCTGAAAAAAATCTGCGGTGAGCTTCATTCACGTTTTGGGATTGAGCACTCAACAATTCAAATTGAAAAATCGGCACAAAGTGCTAACTGTGAACATCATAATGTTTAATCGGAAAAATATTTCAAGATAAAAGCCTCCTTTCTTTTGCATATCTGAAAATTATTATCCTTAAATTAGTTCAATAATTTTCCCCTGATTTTTACGGAGAGTTCAAATGAAAGACACACCAATCAACAACGAAGTTGTTTCAAGAAAAATTAAAGAAAGCCAGATCGAGAATATCGGGAAAGCATCAATACGTGAGCTTAAAAAATTAATTGACGACATTGAGAAGGAAACTGGTGAGCGATTTGTCAGGATGGAAATGGGGATACCAGGTTTGCCTGCATCTGATATCGGTGTGCAGGCAGAAATTGAAGCGTTGAAGAAAGGAATTGCAAATACCTATCCCGACATACAAGGTATTCCACAATTAAAAAATGAAGCTTCGCGTTTCGTAAAACTTTTTTTGAACATTGACGTTAACCCTGAAGGCTGCATTCCCACTGTTGGTTCAATGCAAGGTAGCTTCGCTGCGTTCATAACAACGAGCCGGATGTATAAAGAACAGGATACAATTCTCTTTCTCGATCCAGGTTTTCCGGTTCATAAACAGCAGCTGAAAGTTCTGGGACAGAAGTGGGAAACATTTGATGTCTATGATTATCGTGGAGATAAGCTAAAAGCGAAAATCGAATCTTACTTATCTAAAGGAAACATCGCTGCGATGCTTTACTCCAATCCGAATAATCCTTCCTGGATCTGCTTCACAGAAAAAGAATTGAAAATAATTGCTGAGCTTGCTGATAAATACAATGTTGTTGTGCTGGAAGACCTCGCGTATGTAGCGATGGATTTCAGGAAAGATCTTTATCATCCGGGTAAACCACCTTACCAGGCAACTGCTGCAAGATATACTGATAATTACATTCTCTTCATTTCAAGTTCAAAAGCATTTAGCTATGCAGGACAGAGAATAGGATTGATGATTATGTCTGATAAGCTTTATGAAAAAAAATGTCCTGACCTAAGAAGATTCTACACAACTGATATTTTTGGCCGCGCAATGATTTTCGGGACAGTGTATGCTTTGAGTGCAGGTGTAACGCACTCAGCTCAGTATGCAGTTGCAGCAATGTTGAAAGCTGCAAACGACAATCAATTTAATTTTGTTGATATAGTTAAAGAGTACGGTGAAAAAGCAAAAATTATGAAAAAACTTTTCATTGATAACGGTTTTTATATTGTTTATGATAAAGATGAAAATGATCCGATTGCAGATGGATTTTATTTTACATATGCATATCCGAATTTCTCCGGTGAAAAACTTCTGGAGGAAATGATTTACTACGGGATTAGTGCAATCTCTCTTGCTATCACCGGAAGCCAAAGACTGGAAGGAATAAGAGCCTGTGTTTCACTTGTTCAAAGAAATCAATTTCCTGATCTTGAAAAGAGATTGAAAAAATTCAATTCAGATCATCCTGTTACTTGAATTATCAATAAAGAAGTTTGTTAAGGGAAAGGTTATAATTAAATTCACCTGAACAATAAAATTTATTCTAATAAATTGTAAATATGAAAGTTCACGAACTACTTAACATAAAATGCGTTCTCACTGAATTTAAGAGCGAAAGCAAAGATGATGTGATCAACGAATTAATTGATTTGTTGAGAGGTGATTCACGCATTATTGATCTTGAAGAAGTTAGAAAATGTGTTTTTGAAAGAGAAGAAAAAATGTCAACCGGAGTGGGTAAAGGTTTTGCAATTCCTCACGGCAAAACTAATTCTGTTACTGATATTCTTGCCGCTTTTGGAAAAAGTGAAACTCCAATCGAATATAATTCACTTGACGGTGAATCAGTTCACTTGGTATTCCTCTTAATTGGTAAAGAAAATCTTGTGGCAAAGCATATTAAGCTACTCAGCAGAATTTCCCGGCTGATGAACAATGAGGAGTTTAGAAAAAAACTTATCAATGCAGACAGCAAGGAATCAATCCTGAAAATATTTGAAGAAGAAGAACAGAGCTACTCTGATGTTTAGTAAAAACATCTTAAACTCATTTCCGTTTTACAGATGATCAAAGCAGTAACCGGAACAAAAGATATTCTCCCCTCAGATATTCCACGATGGAATTATCTCGAAAAAACTGTCGAGAGAATTTTTTCCGCTTTTAATTACAAGGAAATTCGCACTCCAATCTTTGAAGAGACTGCTCTTTTTGCAAGAGGTATTGGAGAAGAAACTGATATTGTTGGTAAAGAGATGTACACTTTCAAAGATAGAAGTGATACCAGCTTAACTTTAAAACCTGAAATGACGGCAGCAGTTGTCCGTGCTTATGTTGAACATTCACTCGGTGCACAGCAGTCTTTAGTAAAATTATTTTATATGTCGCCGATGTTCAGGCAGGAAAGACCGCAGGCAGGAAGGTTCAGGCAGTTTCATCAATTTGGTGCAGAAGCAATAGGAAGCAAATCTCCTCTACTTGATGCTGAAATGATTCAGATGTCGTATGAAATTCTTAAATCTCTTGGATTGAAAAATCTTACAGTAAAGATAAATTCTCTCGGCACTCCTGAAACTCGGGAAAATTATAAAATGCTACTGAAAAATTTTCTAGAAGATAAAAAGAATACGCTTTCCGAGGACAGTCGGAGAAGATTTGAAACAAACATCCTTCGTATCTTCGACAGCAAAGTAGAATCAGATCAGAAAATAATTAAAGATGCTCCAAAGCTGGTTGATCATCTTGATGAAGAAAGCAAAGCTGATTTTGAATTAGTGAAAGATCAATTGAAGAAATCAGGTGTCCCATTCGAAATTGATTCATCGCTTGTGAGAGGATTGGATTACTACACAAAGCTTACTTTTGAAATTGACAGCGGAAGCGTTGGTGCACAGACTGCATTGTGCGGAGGCGGCAGATATGATCTGCTTATCGAAACGCTTGGAGGAAAGCCAACTCCGGCAACAGGCTTTGCTGCAGGAATAGAAAGAATTCTTCTTGCATGTGAAAACGAGAAAAGTTTTTCAGTGTCCGATCCAGCGATTGATATTTATCTGGTAAAAATTGGAGATGAACTTGAATCTTTTGTGAGTGAGCTCGCGGGAAAATTAAGAAAAGAAAATCTCTCAGCTGATTTTGATTATCTGCAAAGAAGCGTTAAAGCTCAAATGAGAGAAGCAAACAAATTGAATGCGAAGTATGTCTTATTTATTGGTGGTGATGAGTATAAACAGGGATTGTTGAATTTAAAAAATATGTCGACGGGTAAAGAAGAGAAGATATCTCTATCCAATATTGAAACTCTAAAACTCAAACTTAATCTTTAATGGAACGCAGATGACGCTGATTTTACTGATCTGCGCAGATCTGCTTGATCTGTGTAATCTGCGTTCTATTGACCTAAAAGAATGAACATTATCATCGGGAGAAAACCTGTACTTGAAGCGCTCAACTCGAATGAGGAGATTGAACAGGTTTACCTGTTATTTGGGCAGCAGGGGAACATTATCAACGCTATTCGTGTTGCAGCGAAGAAACGCGGAATCAAATGCAACCAGATCCCGCTCGAAAGATTCAGAACCTATGCACCGAGTCAAAATGCACAGGGAGTAGTCGCACTTAAGCAAGACTTTAAATTTTCCTCTCTCGATGAAATTCTTAGTAGTGCAAAGAAAGCCTCCCTTCCATTAATTTTAATTCTTGATGAAATACAGGATCCGCATAATGTTGGTGCAATTCTTCGCTCAGCAGAATGCAGCGGAGTGAATGGAGTTATACTAACCAAGCATCAAAGCGCGACAATCACATCGACAGTAACAAAAACATCTGCAGGAGCAACAGAGCATTTAAAGATTTGCCAGGTAAATAATCTTTCACAGACAATTGATGAGCTGAAAGAAAAAAGTTTCTGGATTGTCGGTTCTTCATTGGAGAATGCAAAAAACTATACTGAAGTTGATTACAAAATTCCGATTGCACTGATTGTTGGTAATGAAGAAAAAGGAATAAGAAAACTCACGGCAAGCAAATGCGACTTTCTTGTAAAAATTCCAATGAGCGGAAAAATCCAATCACTCAATGTTTCCGTTGCAACGGGAATACTGCTTTTCGAAATCCTCCGGCAGCGTAACTTAAAATAAAATCAGTCGTCATTCCGGCGAAATCCCCGACAGGGAATGAGTCCGGAATCCGACGCCTAAGATTATTCGCAGATTCCCGACTCTCCGGCAATTGCCGGATCGCGGGAATGACAATGGAATAGATTCTGCATTATTTGTCATTCTAAATCCATTTCGTAAATAAAACAATAAAGACCCTAAAAAAATTTCAGGGTGAATTACAAATTTTAAGTTGACTTCCAGCCAATAATTTCTTACGTTTCGCAATAATAATCAGGTGGAGTTATGAGAAAGTGGGTAGTTTTAATAATTGCTTGTCTTTTCACAAATATTCTCTCACAGACAAATGTCTCGCCGCAATTATCTGAGCTGAAGGGAATGAAAGATCAGCA
>DATIJX010000135.1:0-31943 GCA_035478175.1 Ignavibacteriaceae bacterium | reverse complement strand
ATCAAGATGTTGAAAGCATCAATCAAAAACTTTCAATCGAAAATAATAAACTAAATGTATAACCCTTATAAAAATTACAAGAGGAACAAAATGAAAAAGATAAGAGGAATAATTTTAATTGCAGTAGTTGCAAGCCTGGCTCTGTTTAGTCTCAGCTGCGGCACAAGCAATGCTGTTAAAGGTGGAGTTATAGGAGGTGTTGGCGGCGCTGTGGTTGGAGGAATTGTTGGTAATGAATTGGGTAACACAGCCGCGGGTGCAATTATCGGGGCAGTAGTTGGCGGTACTGCCGGAGCTTTAATAGGAAATCATATGGATAAGCAGGCTGAAGAAATCGAAAATGAAGTTGAAGGTGTAGCGGTTGAAAGAATTGGCGAGGGTATAAAGCTTACATTCGATTCCGGAATTTTATTTGCATACGATTCCGCAACATTGCAGCCCGATGCTAAAACAAACATTTATAAGCTTGCCGACATTCTTAAAAAGTATCCTGATTCAAATATACTTATAGCAGGTCATACCGATTCTGATGGCACAGAGCAATACAATCAGTCTCTATCCGAGAGAAGAGCTCAAGCTGTTTCAGATTATACAAAGATGCAGGGAGTCAATCCCTCAAGACTTTCAACTGTCGGAATAGGTGAAATGGAACCTGTTGCAACAAATGAATCAGTTGAAGGAAAACAGCTTAATAGAAGAGTTGAGATTGCAATCTTTGCAAATGAAGATCTTAAAGCAGCGGCTGAAAGAGGCGAACTTTAATTTAGAGTTTTTGTTAATTCCTGGTAATCAAATAACATTCGCCGGTATTGATTATCAGATACAGATGAATAAATCGACTAAGTAAGAGATGAGCAGAACTAAATAAATGGATATGTCTTTAAAGCAGTAAAATCTGAATGGAACAAATGAAATTTTTCGGAGATGCTGGTGACGCAATGTTGGACCTTAAAACAATAAAAACTTGCAACTTAATTAACGACTACGATTTTTATCTACCGAATTATACTTTGTCCTTTAATTTTACTGCTGTTTTTATAAAGAACTGGTTCTAAAAAAATCGTCTGTGAACCCAAATGTTTTAAAGAATCAAATTCTTTCTTATCTGCTTACATTACCGCAAGCAAATTTCAATTCGTGCTTTCCATCCTTTCTCTTACAATCTACTTAAACGTAAATTTGAAAAATATTAAGTAGCTTTAGGTTGTTAAAAAATAATTTCTAATCAAAAGGAGAAAATGCAATGAGTAAAGAACTCATCCAGAAAAAAGATACAAAGAAAAAACCGCAGAAGACTAAGGCAGAGAAGAAAGCAGCTAAGCGGGCTAAAGAACAAGAAAAAAATATGCAGGGACTTCCCAAATAAAAATTAAATTAGTTTCTTTGAAACTTTAAAAAGGGCTAAAGCCCTTATTCGTTTTTGTTTTAATTGATTCCCCGACCTAAAGGTCGGGGCTAATAGCCACGCCCTTTAGGGCGTGGATAATAAATCAACTCCAAAATTTTATGGGGTTTTAACCCCTTAACAAAAATCTAACTTTTTGCTTTAAACTTGCGGAAGCTTCTTCCGGAACGGTTGCCCGAACTTTTTCGAAATCCGAAAGCTCCCTTCCTTCTCTCAAACTTATTTTGAACAGCCGGATTCTCGCCCTGTTTAATATCAACCAATTTATACGGATGATCGTCTATAACTGAAATAGGCTGCTTGATAAGTCTGTTAATTGCACTCAGGTAAGAAATTTCCTCGGGATCGCAGAATGAAAGTGCGGTTCCTCCTAATCCGGCTCTTGCAGTACGACCAATGCGGTGAACATAAGCTTCAGCGAATTCGGGAATATCATAATTGAATACGTGTGATAACTTATCAATGTCGATTCCGCGTGCTGCTATATCCGTTGCAACGAGAACTTTAGTTTTATTCATTTTAAAATTACTAAGTGCACGCTGCCTTGCCTGCTGCGATTTGTTGCCGTGAATAGAATCTGCGTGAATACTTGCATCGTTTAATAATTTGGTGATTATATCCGCACCGCGCTTTGTTCTTGTAAATATAAGTGCTGATGGAATGTTTTCGTTTTTAAGAATATGGACGAGCAATTTCTTTTTATCAGTCTTCTGAACAAAGTAAACTCCCTGCTTAACAGATTCAACCGTTTTTGATTCCGGTGAAACTTCAATCATTACGGGATGTGTTAAAAGTGTATTTGCGAGCTTTATAATTTCTGTCGGCATAGTTGCGGAGAATAACAACGACTGTCTTTTCTCGGGCAGCTTTTCAATTATCTTCTTGACATCATTTATAAAACCCATATCGAGCATACGGTCAGCTTCATCAAGAACAAATATTTTTATGCTGTCCAGCTTTATGTATCTCTGGTTGATGAGATCGAGAAGTCTTCCCGGTGTTGCGATAAGAATATCCACTCCTTCTCTCAGCTTCATTGTTTGTGCTCTTTGAGAAACACCACCAAACACAACAGCCTTCTTTAAGCCGGTTTGTCTTCCATAAGCATCAAAGCTTTCACCAATCTGAACGGCAAGCTCTCTCGTTGGAGTGAGTATAAGTGATTTAATTAATCTTTTTGAATTGTGTGGATGTTTTTCTGCACTGAGTATCTGCAGTATCGGAATGGCGAACGCTGCGGTTTTACCTGTTCCGGTTTGTGCGCAGCCGATCAGGTCCTTTCTTTCAAGTATTACAGGAATTGCCTGCACTTGTATTGGTGTCGGTATTGTATAACCTTCGGTTGTTAATGCCGTTAATAACGGCTTGATGAGATTCAATTTTTCGAATGACATAAAACTTTCTGTTTAATTTGCCGTAAGAAAACTATTTCACGGTCTAATCAGAACAGAAATGTCTTTACAGCGGGTTAATAAAATAAGATTTGTAAAAAAGTGCTATCAGATATGTAAGAATGAAGGCCTATTTTAAAAATCAACTGCGTTAACTTACGCTTATTAAGCCAGAACTCAAACTAATGATTTTGCCTGATTTCATCCCGAACTTGTCTCGGAATCTTGCTATTTGACCGCTGTCTCCAGCGTCCCCGCTGGAGAAATTACTGCAACAGGAGAAGCGTAATTTTAAGTAATCCTGCGAGGACGCAGGATTGAGTGGAGTTAGTTATGTTTGACAAAATCAAGCACAACCCGCAGGTGGAAGAGCCAACCAAATTATTTGCTGTTATAAGGAAATTTCTGAACAAATAAAATTGATACTGTCTGTCATTCCGGCGAAGTCCAGAAAGGACGAGTCCGGAATCTAAATGAGTCGGCCAAATGTATTATCTTACCGGAGAAAAATTATTATCTCTACTTAAAAGATTTAAGGTGAATGATGAAAACCCGCTTTACAATTCTCTTCTTATTAATAATAAGCATTTCCATCTTCGCACAATTTCCCGATAGCGAAACGGACGGAAAATATTTTGAAGTAAACGGGGCAAAACTCTGGACGGTCAGCTTTGGTGAAGGCGAACCTTTATTTTTTATTGCAGGCGGACCCGGCAACAATCATTATTATTTAAGACGATTCGATTCGCTTTCAACCACAAACACATTGGTTTATTATGATGCTTTCGGAAGAGGGAAGTCTGATACTGCAAAAGTTGTTACCGAGTATACGCTTGAAAGAGATATTGAAGACCTCGAAGGTTTGCGCAAAGCAATGGGCTTTGATAAAATTAATATTCTCGGTCATTCTTACGGCGGAGTAGTTGCACAGGGTTACGCAATTAAATATCCTGGAAATGTTTCTCATTTGATAATAGCAAATTCATTCCATAGTTATCTGATGTGGCAGGAGAACTGCGATAATTCCAATCGCGAAATAAAAACAAACTATCCCGAAGTCTGGGAAGAGCTGATGAGCGTAAGAGAGCAGGGTGCTGTCTCAAGCGATCCGGTGCATTATGAAATTTACGGACGCGTGCCATACGGTTTTTTGTATGCTTACAACCCGGAGAACTTTCTGCCAAGTGGAAGAAAACCATATCCGAATCCAATGAACCTGAAATTGTATTACCAGATGGTTGGCAGAGACGGCGACTTTGAACTTACAAGCTGCATAGGGACATTTGATTACCGGAAACAATTAAAAGAACTGAAGATGCCCGTACTTATTTACGGAGGACGCTATGACCGTGTTGCTGTTCCGCGTATGATGGTTGAGTATAAAATGTACTGCCCGCAGGCTGAGTTTGTTATATTTGAAAAAAGCGGGCACAACCCGCAGGTGGAAGAGCCCTCCGCACTTTTTTCTTTTATAAGAGAGTTTTTGAGGAAGTGAATTTTAGTCTGTTTATTATTCTGGTTAGTTCCGGCAAATGCATTCTTGAGGGACGAACTAAAAACTTGTTAGTTTGGTTGCTTACTCCAGCGTCCCCGCTGGAGAAATCGCCGCAAAAGAAGCAACGTAATTTTTAATAATCCTGCGGGGACGCAGGATTGAGCGGAGTTTGTTCGATAAGCGAATTGGCGTGACATCCCGGTAAATCGTCCAGCAGGTGGATGATTATCATCCGCTCAATGGTTGATTATCATCCGGCAAATTCTTCTAGCGTGGACGTAGGATTGATCGAAGTTTGTTATGTTTGAAAAAAGCCGTCTTCCGTCTTTGACGAGACTCGACTTTGTCGGTTGACGAGCCTCGATCCGACTTTAGTCGAGACCTCGACTTTGTCGGGCATAGTCGGGCGGACACAACCCGCAGGTAGAAGAACCTTCTGCACTTTTTAATTTGATAAGAGAGTTTTTGAGGGAGTGAAATATCTTCATCCTGAACTTATTTCAGGATCTTGTGGGTAATTATTTTTTAATGGACCAAACAATCCTTGAAAGATTTTCTCCTACTTTAGGTTTTCTGAAACTATAGTAGCCTTTCCATTCCACTATCAGGTTCAAAAGTTGAAATGAACCTCATTTTATTTTTAGCTTTATCAAAGCTGACGGATCTTATAACCGGAACTGCCAGTTTGTACGGATTCTCAAGTTCAGGATAGTAGACTACTATGCAAGATGGAAATGGAGCGGAATTTTTTGAGCTGCCAAAACTTATTCTCCCAGAAACAAACCTAATCTCTGAAGCTCTCATTACCCAATCATGCCACCACTTAGTGTCCGTTCTGCTTGGTATTAAACAAACTACTAATGCACCACGCTGACTTTCATTAAAAGCTTTCTTCATCCATTTGGAAATATCACGACCATAAGGCGGATTCATCCAGCAGCGAAATGGACTCCATTCTCTTTTTAAACCATCTACTGATTTATCAAAGTATGTTTTGCATTTGGTATTTTCAGAAGTAGCACAAACATCAACCTGAAATTTATACTCCTGATTTAGAGGCAAGAAAACATAATTTGGAGTTTCCCACTCTTCAGTTCTGCTGGTAAATAAACCAGTTGTAAGGCGTGATTTATTGGTATCTGTTTTAGATGTCTGTTGCTGAGTAAGCTTTTTCAATCTCAATTAAAAATTATTTTCTATCAAACTTAATTCGATGGTTTTTGTATGTAATTCTGCAACAACATCGTAGGGAAGAAATTTTACTCGGGGCTCAATCGCTTTGAATGCTGTATAAGACATAACTTGCCAGAATTGCTTTTCATTCCTCTTGTCTGAAACAATGCGGAAGTCAACATGAAAATCCTGTAATTCAATGAACTTGAGAAGTGAATTTTTAAACTCAGTTGTATATTCTATTTCAAAAACTGCTTGAGGGAATTTACGATCGTTGAACCAGGAAACATCTATGGTTGACGCTCGTTTAACAATTCTATCGTAGGTGAAATCATAAAATTTATTTATGGTAGCAAAATCTCCCAATGGTCTTTGAAGATATTTTTTATTTTTATCCTGATTTGGCACAAAGGTTTCAAATTTTTTTAATTTACCAATTTCCAGTAGTAGCCCCTGATAGTAAGAATGATTGAACTGCTTTTCAGTTTCACTCTTCTTTGTTTGAATCTCGAATTGACGAAGTACCTTTTCCCTTTCTTCCTTCAATGCCCACAGTCCCGGTTTAATTTTGAAAAAGAATTTCTCATCCTGAACAATGCGTCTGATAGAAGCAAAAGGAGTTTTTGTCCCCCACTTAACATTCTCAATTTTAAAGACCTCTTGATATAAATTTCCCAACGTGGAATAACCACCATTGGATTTCATAACTTCAATAACTGCTTCGTATTGCTTCATAAGATAATCTCCAACAATGAAATTATTAAATGGAATTATTTTCAAATCAAATAAAATAGATATTAAAAATTCTTACTAAACAAATATATGAGTGATAATTAAGAGATCGAAGAAAATTGTATTACCTTCTTCAATTTAAAATCGAATTAAATTGGGTTGGATTATTCTTTACTAAAAAACTCTGTCACCGGATAATTAGTATAAATCTCTTTCTTTAGCTACATATTAAAGTATACAACAAGAACCGCAATACAAATCGCCAATCCAGCTACTGCCTGAAAAACAACTTCGTTTTTAGTTAATATATTTTTAAACCATCCTAACGGTGTCCACCTAAGCCAGTGCCATTCCTGCGGCAGAGGTTTCTGAAGAAAAGAGTAGTAAGTAATATCCTGCGCACCAAATAATTTTAATATTACACCGCATAGAGCAGGCACCCATCCAAACAACAAACCTAAAAATATGAACAGCATTGCATCAAACATTAGCTGGTTAATACGATAGGCTTTTATAATTTCTTGTTCGGGCATTGTGGTGGTTTTGCGTATCAAAGTAAAGTGATAGCCGAGAATATCAAACAGGTTGCTTGTAAGCAGGAAAAGAATGGGAACGGCAAAGGAGGTATAAAAAGATAAAACTATAAAAATCAGAACAAGTAGAAAGTTCAATCCTGTCAGCTTGTAAAAAAATATGTTTTTCAGTGTTTCCAGTTTATTCAGATAAAAATATTTGAAGTTTTTGTCACAGAATCGTCAGTGACAACCAAAGTAAAAATACGACCGATTAAGCAAATAATATGGATATGCTTATCTCTCCTTTTATTGACAAGAAAAAATTGCCACTAATTACACTAATTTTCACGAATATTAAAATAGACATAATTCGTGTGTATTTGTGAAATTCGTGGCTAAATAACCATCCATCATTTTCATATTCTTCATAATTAAACTATCGTTATTTTTACGATACCAAATCAAAATAATCCGGATATAATTATGAAAACTTTAATAATTTTTCTCATCTCTGCAACATCGATGTTTGCACAGATTGCTGCAGATGATGTTCAGACTTTTACACTCAAGAATGGAATGAAAATTTTAGTTCTTGAGAACAGTGCAATCCCGAATGCTAATATGTATTTGTTCTACAAAGTTGGTTCGCGTAATGAATACATCGGTATAACCGGCATCTCGCATTTCTTTGAGCATATGATGTTCAACGGTGCAAAGAAATACGGACCGAAACAATTCGACCGCGTGATGGAAGCCAACGGCGGCGCAAACAACGCCTACACTTCTGAAAACATCACCGCTTACACAAACTGGTTCCCAAAATCTGCGCTTGAAGTAATATTTGATCTTGAAGCCGATAGAATTGCCCATCTAAATTTTGATACTGTGATGATTGAAAGTGAGCGCGGTGTAATTCTTTCTGAACGATCAACCGGACTGGAGAACAATCCGCTCGAGCAGCTCTGGCAGGAAATGCAGGCAACTGCTTATGTTGCTCATCCATATATGTGGCCGGTGATTGGGTGGGAATCAGATATAAAAAACTGGACGAAGCAGGATCTTGAAAATTATTTTCACACTTACTATGCACCGAATAACTGTCTTGTTGTAATTTCCGGTGATGTGAAGTTAGATGAAGTAAAAAGCCTGGCGCAAAAATATTTTGAACCAATTCCCGCCGGACCAGAGCCCCGGAAAGTTCACACAGTTGAACCACCACAAACTGGAGAGAGGCGAATATTCGTTCAGCGAGAAGTTCCCACTCCCTACCTGATGATTACTTACCACGTTCCCCAAACAGGAAGTGATGATTATTATGCACTTGATCTGTTGAGTTCAATTTTATCGCAGGGAAGATCGTCAAGACTTTACAACTCGCTTGTTGAAGAGAATCAGCTTGCGCTTGAAGTCGGCACATATTACGGCGATGCTTTTGACCCAACGCTATTTTATTTTTATGGAGTTTGTAATGATGCTGTTCAGGCATCTGAACTTGAAAAAGCTATACTTGATGAAGTAGCGAAGCTCATTGACGAAGGAATAAATGAAAATGAATTGCAGAAAGTCAAAAACCAGAAGCTTATGGAATTTTACAGAACGATGGAGACTATAAGCGGTATGTCGAATACAATCGGCACGTATGATTTATTCTTCGGTGATTACAAAAAGCTTTTTACCGCGCCTGACGATTATAAAAAAGTAACCGTAGACGATATTAATAGAGTTGCCGGAGAATATTTTACAAAACAAAACAGAACAGTAGGGATACTGAATACGGAGGAAGAGAAATGAAAAAGACAACAACGCAGACAACACGAAAACACAATTGCATGATTGCATGGTTGCATGATTGCATGCAGTCATGCATTCATGCATTCATGCTAGTGATTATAATCGGCTCTGTTACATTTGCTCAATTCAAATTACCAGATTACGAAACTTTTTCTTTGGATAATGGATTGAGTGTGTATTTGATGGAGAAGAAAGACGTTCCATTAATTTCATTCTCTGCGGTGTTTGACGGAGGAGTCATTAAAGATGGCTCAACTTCAGGAATTGCGTCATTCACAGCAGAAGCTTTAAGATTCGGAACTGCGAATTACTCAAAATCGGAGATTGATTCTCTCTTCAATTTTTATGGAAGCAATATCAGCACATATGCTAATGCTGATTTTTCAGGTTTATATACGCAGTTCATAAAAGAGAATACAGAAAAACTTTTCCCTGTAATAAAAGAAATTATTTTAGCTCCAACTTTTCCTGCAGATGAAATTGAAAAAAGAAAGCAGAGATGGATTGCAGAATTGGACCAGGCAAAAGAAAGTCCGCGTTCAGTTATCGGCAGTTATTTTAATAAACACATTTTTGGTGACTCGCCTTACGGAAATCCTGTAAACGGAACGAAAGCTGGAATTGGAAGCATCTCAGTCGAAAAGGTGAAAGAGTTTTATCAAACTAATTACAGACCCGAAAGTTCTGCGATTGCTTTGGTGGGAGATTTCAATTCTTCTGAAATGAAAAAACTGATTGAAGAATATTTTGGCGGATGGAAGAACGAAGGACAGAAATTAATTTCAGATCTGAAATCTGTAGATGCACCATTTGAATCTGCTTCGGTTTATCTTATCAACAAGGAAAATGCAACCGAAACAACTTTTCTGATTGGCAGCTATGGCACAACAATGAGCAACGAAGACCAGACTCAACTTGATGTTATTAACACAATTCTGGGTGGAAGATTTACTTCCTGGCTTAACGACGAGCTGAGGGTTAATGCTGGCTTGACATATGGTGCAAGAAGCAGATTTGCACGTTACAAAAACACCGGAACATTTTTGATAAGCACTTTCACTCAAACAAAAAACACAGAAGCTGCAATTGACCTTGCATTGAAAACTTACAACCGACTTTTTGAAAAGGGGATTGACGAGGAAACTTTATTATCTGCAAAAAATTATGTCAAAGGTCAGTTCCCTCCCGGTTACGAAACAGCCGGTTCATTAGCTTCATTTCTTACACAAAAATATGTTTACGGTCTGGATGACTCTATCATTAATAATTTTGAAAATGAAGTGAACGGGCTGACAGTTGAAAAAGCAAATGAACTGATTAAAAAATATTTTCCCAAAGTTAATTTGCAGTTTGTGTTGATCGGTAAAGCAGATGAAATAAGAGATGTAATTGCAAAATATGGAAATGTTACAGAGAAGAATATTGATGAGGATAGTTATTGAGTATCTTGTGTAGAGACGTATCGCGACCTTGCCTACCGGCAGGCAGGTGCGTCTCTACATCTTATTTCTTATCTGAAATAGAAAACCAAACCAATCTGAACAGCAACAAAATTTATCTGAGTTTCGTTTACAGTATAGTAGAAACTATTATTTGCATAACGGATTGAATTGCGATCAAGAAGACCTACTTCTGAGCTCATTAAATATCTTCCCTTTAAATCAAGATATAATGAGCCGCCTCCAATATCATCAGCACCCAACAAAAATTTTAAGCCGCCGCCGATACCATAACTCCATGCCCAGTCGTCAATAAAAAGTGAGACCGGAACATAAGCCGGTGTTAAAATTTGTGAGTTTGAGAAAATATAACTTCCACCGAAGAGTGTTTCTAAATATGGTCTGACCATTCCTCCTGTAGGTGCTAACTGAAAGACAAGGTGAGCATTAGCGAAATTATTTGCCATGTTGTTGCTGAGGTAAGTTTCGCAGTAGCAGGGATCATCATAAAAGTATAATCCTTGCCCGAAGTAAGAAATACTGATTCCCATACCAAGCGGTTTCTGTTTGGAAGGAGAGATAAAAAATATTTCAAGATTACAGCCATAGCCAAGATCATTATCAAATTGCTGGTAATCGTTAACAGGGATAGCCGTTGTGAAATAGAAACTCACTGATGGTTGGGCGATTAAATATTTAACTGATAGTAGAAAGAATAGCGTAGTTAATATTGTAATATTCGTTTTCATTTTTTGATCCTTTATTCTGATACCGGATGGTCAAAATCCCTGCCGGGACGACTAATGAATCAACGATGATTTCTTATTAGAAAAGCTTATTTAATAGATAAAAATGAGGGCGTTATTAGATGATATTAATCACACACATGTTTAGTGTCTAAAGAATTGTTCATTGAGGGAAACAGAAAGCAACACTTGCCGAATCAAAGGTTACGAATCTTATTTAGTATAAACCCGATATTCCCAGGGCTGGAGCTTAACGGATTCCATTGAGGTAAATGATTCCAGTTTTCCTGTGAAATAATTTTTATAATTACCCGGAAGTGATTCCCCGGTCAATTCAACTTCAACAGGTTTATTTGAAAGATTAAATAAGGCTAGCACTTTATCCTTCTCTACACTTCTGGAGAATGCAAATATGTTTTTCTCGTCAGAACTTTTTATGTAGTTCATCTCTCCGCCAGGCGTACCGTTCTGAAGTGCTTTATTGTTCTTTTTTAATTGAAAGAGCCTGGAGTAGATATCAAATAATTTATCGTCCTTCCATTCAACTAAATCCTTTTCGAAGAAGGAGAGTCGCTTATTATTTCCAGCTTCCTGTCCGGAATAAACAAGCGGCATATCAGGAATAAGGCAGGTTAGGACAGCGAATGCTTCAACTCCATCGCCTAATCTTTCGAACTCTGTTCCGTTCCAGCTATTCTCATCATGGTTTGAGGTGAACTGCATTCTGAAAGCATTGGCAGGAAATTTCTCTTCATTTTTATTCAAATGTTCGATTAGATCGAGAACTGTTTTTTCTTCTTTAGCTATATTATTCAGAATGTGGTGAAGATCCCAATCGTAAGTCATATCAAATGCAAGATGAACTTCGGGAGTATCCCATTCAGCGAGCATAAAAACGTTTTTGATTTTTTCCAGTTCAGTTCTTGCTTCAATCCAGAATTCAATCGGAACCATTCCGGCAACATCGCATCGGTATCCGTCAATATCACATTCTTTAACCCAGAACTTTAACGCACCAATCATTTCTTTCCAGAGCTCTTTATTTTCAAAATTCAAATCAGCAACATCACTCCAATCAGGATTTGGCGGAATAATATTTCCCGCAGAATCCGTTGTGTAAAATTCAGGATGTTCCTCAATCCACGAATGATCCCACGCAGTATGATTAGCCACCCAATCAATAATGACATACATTCCCATTTTATGAATCATCTTCACTAAAGATTTGAATTCCTCCAGAGTGCCGAATTCCGGATTTACAGCTTTATAATCTTTGACTGAATAGTAGCTGCCAAGCGTGCCTTTTCTGTTCTTCTCACCGATAGGATGAATTGGCATAAACCAAAGTATATCAGCACCAAGTTCTTTTAGTCGTGGCAAATGCTTTTCGAAAGCTTTAAAGTTTCCTTCTTCAGTAAACTGCCGGATGTTTACTTCATAAATAGCATTGTTATAACTCCAGTCAGGAGGTTTAAATTCTTGAGCAGTGACGGTTAGTGAGATTATGGATATGAATAAAAAAGCTTTTAGAAGAAAATATTTTTTTAACATAAAATTTCTCTGGTGTTATTCAATATTGGGTGAATACATTTTATAAATTACAGAGTGGATCAAGCTCAAAAGGGCGAATGAATAAGTTGACCTGAAATTATATCAGAGCTTAATCCAATTAGGGTTATAAGGATTAAAAGTTTTTTGCTCTTCGGCGCTTTGGTTTGAGGACTTATTTGACACAAAAAGTTCTCTCTTCATCTTAATCAGGTTCTGTTCCTGTCTTATCTTTTCTTTAATCTTTGTGTATTTATCTATTACCACCTGGTGCTTGTTAATTTCATCTTCGAGTTTTTTCTTAACCGAAGCTAATTTATTTATTGCTAACCGGTGTTCCTCGTGTTCAATTTTTATTTTGCTAATAGTACTTCGGAGTTTTACATGCTCCTCTATTGAATCTTTGATGCCTTTGTTCAATTCGTTAAGCCTGTGTTCGTACTCTCTTATTTCACTTTCCAGTCTGGCCTTTTGCTCGGTGTTTTTGCTAAAACGCTCCTCCGACTTATGGAAAAGTTCTTTCAGCCCGTTTTCAAAATCAACTAATTTTTTATGGTAAAGTTCGCTTTCAATACTAAGTTCTTTGTTCTGAATTTTCTTTTCAACACTCTTGTTCTCTAATGATGTGATTTCACTTGCAAGCAATTCCTTTTGTTCATTAATTGTTTTCAATAAGTCTTCAATTGATTCCGCTTCGGTTTGTCGGATAGAAAGAACTTTTTCAGCTTCATCAAGAGCAGTTAACTTATCCAGCAGCGTTTGGTCTTTTTCGTTTACATCATTCTCTTTTTTGATGAGCATCTGTTCCAGAAGATTTTTCTTTTTATACATCTCGCCCATTTGCGTACTGTAATGCTTGAACATATCGGCAAAGCGTTTCTCGAACATACTGTTGCTTATCTGAATCTCGTCCTTTCTTTTTTCCAGCAAAGGAACAACATCTTTTATTTTTTTATAATAGTCATCAAGTTTTGTCCATGTATCCCTGGCGCTTTTTATTTTTTCTTCAATTTCGGATTTTTCGTAATCCTTTTCGGCTAGTCGACTTTTAACTTCGATAAGCTTTTTTTCTACACTGCTTAATTCATTACTAAGTACATTCAATCTGCCGGTTTTAGATTTTAGATTACTTTCTGCAATAGAAAGTTCATTCGTTTTAGTTGCTAACTCCTCAAGTATGAGTTTATTCTTAAACGATATCTCATTTAACCTGCTGGACTTTGTTCCATAATCCTTTTCGAGAGAAGCAAACTGAATTTCTTTTGAAGAAAGCTCGTCATTTAGCTGCGAGATAAGTTCCTTCTTAAGTTCTTCCGATTGACCAAGTTGCTTAATTGATTCCCTGATTTTTTGTTCTTCTTCTTTAAGTGCTTTAATCACACCCTGTATTGTGTTAGCTTCCTTTTCAAAATGTATTATATCTACAGGTTTTAATTTTGATACATCCGTTTCATCTCTAAACTTTAGTTTCTCACTCTTTGATACAGTATCGATGCGGTTAATTTCATTTGCAATCGTTCTTTGCTCTGCTTTGAGATAAAGAATTGATTCCTCCAGTTCAGAAAGCGATTTCTTTTTTAAATCAATCGAGTCAAGAAGTTTCTGTTCTTCAACTATTAAAGAAAGAAGTTTATCTCCGCCATCTGGTTCTTTAACTAAAGTTTTTCGTTCGATTTTTTTCTCTATTTCCTGTAATTTCTTGCTGCGAATTTCTAATCTGGTATTTAATTCGTTCTCACGGTCGGAAAGCTGTTCTATCTTTTGCTTTAATTCGAGAAGGTTTTTCCTCTCATCATCCTTTAACGTAATTATTTTACTATTGAAATTTTTCAGTTGCTCTTTCGTAAACTCGTTCCTTTTTTCATTAAGTGAATTTATTTCTTCTTTTCTCTTTTTAATTTCTAGATCTAAACTCTGTTCCATTTCTCCCACTTCCAGCACTCTCTGATAAACCTCACGAAATCTTTTCTCCATTTCTGCGGTTTCTTTTTCAAGCTCAGTCTTTCGTTTTTCAGCCAGCTCAATTTCTTTATACACAGGAAATTTTATTCTGATTTCATTATTGTTTTGTTGCTTTGCCGAATTGTCCGTCAGTTTATGAATCTGGTTTTGCTCATAGACTTTCATCTCCCGAAGCTGTTCAATTTCGCCGGAGAGTTTCTGTGTCTGGCTATTGAGCTTGATTTTTTCTTTCTCGAGGTGCTCGAGTGTTTGTACCGTCTGATCTTTTTTTATTGTGATATTGGCGTACTCAACTCTGGCTTTTCTTAGCAGCTCATCGAGCTGACGGAAGTGTGATTCTTTGTCAGTTATGCTTTGGATAAATGCTTTGAGCTCTTCATTTTCTGATTGCAGATCTTTAAGCTTTTTAGAATTTAGAAATGCCATGGAAATCTCTTCCTTTTTTAGGTTTAAAGGAGTTTAATTCTTCTGAATTTATCGAATACTTAGTATAATTTTTAAGACTTTCCTCGGGTGTGATTAACATATAAACAAATAAGTTAATGTCATTAGTTTAAGTTAAACATTAGTTTAGCAAGAATCAATATGATGGTATGCCGGATTGCACAGGAAAAAGTTTTGAGAATAATTGTCCAGTATTAATTTTGTCAAATAATCTTGAGGCTAATAAATTAATTTTTCACTTACTTTAATTAAAGTTTTCCTTCTTTATAAAGCTTTCTCAATCTAAGTTTTTCCAGTTGACGGTCAATAATCATATCTGCAAGTGAGGCGGGAATTGAAGCTCTGTTATTACCAGAAAATAACTGACTTAACTTCTTTTCACTGATATCTATTCTGTAAAGGATGTTGACCAGAGTATCAAACTTTTCATCGAGTAAAAATTTAAGCTTTTCGGCGAGGTATTTTTTGTATTCTTCCAGTGAAGCAAGATCCGTTGAAGGTATCAGAGAGTTGTTATCGCTTATTAAGAAATCTTTTTCAACAAATTTAACAATCTCTACTACTTGTTTTTTGTCTTCTTCCATACTTGTTCAGTTTGTTTTATTGCTCAGTTTCTTTAGAAATCTTGATGTGTAATTTTTTTATGATTCTATATGCACCATAAGCAACGAACGGCGCCACAAAAACATCTATTGAATAATGAACATGCTGCAGCAAGACAGCAGATCCAACCAGTATTGTTAATATTAAAAAAATAGTTTTAAGTGTTTTATTTTCTGCAAGAAGAAATACCAGGAATAATGTTCCTGTATGTCCTGAGAAGAATAAATCTTTAGTTAGAATATCACCTTTAGCAAAAAACTGCACAAAAGGATCATCAAGCAGGATTATTGTTTCGGGGGCCTCAAAGGGTGTAAGATACATTGCAATTGTTCTGAAGATTAGCAACAGACCATAAGCTTGAAAGGCTATCAAAAGCTTATCCGGCTTATTGAACGTTGTAACGACAAAAATAATTAAGGAGAGATAGATTAATGCAAATGTTAACCAGGTCAGGTCAATTGGATTAAAAGCATTTAGCAATGGGTCGTTTAACACTACACCGTCTCTCTGCTCCACGAAATGAAGAAAATGAGAGAAAGCTATTATTACCGCAGTTACAACTATTGCCGTAATAACAAATTCAGTTAAGTTTTTTTTATCTTTTAAAAAGGATTTCCAGCTCATCATTTTGCAATTAATGTTGAATGAAGAAGTTTAATTAAACTTGCTTAAAAAATATGGAAGCATCTGCCGCCAGGTTGGCCAATCATGCTTTATGTCGTGTCCCCATAAATCCAGCCAGTGGTTAACACCTTTTGAATGTAAAATGTCTGATAACTTTCTAGATGCATTTGGATCCTCATAATCACCCTGGCCGGAAGCGATAATAATTTTTCCTTTGCGCATTTTTTCCAGCATAAAATTGTCACCCCAGTGAGGAAGGTAATCAACCGGAGAGTTGAAATAAACATTATCATCATAGTAACCTTTGCTGTAACTTTTTAAATCATAGCTTCCGCTCATCGCAATTGTTCCCGAAAAAATATCCGGTCGTCTGAAAAAATTATTTGCAGCGTGAAGAGCTCCGAGTGAAGCACCGGTCGTAATTATCGGTACTAACCCTTTTGAATGATTATGAATAAATGGAACAACTTCTTCAACGATATATCGGTTGTACTGCTGATGCCGTAAAGCTTTGTGAGAAGGATGCATACTATTGTTTAACCAGCTTTCGTTGTTGATGCTGTTGATTGAAAAAACTTTTACTTTTCCTTCACCAAGAAACCAACCGATGGTGTCAATCAATTTGAATCGCTCGTATTCCAAAAAGTCCGCTCCAGCCGTTGGAAACATAAGAAGTGCAAAACCATAATGTCCGTAAATAACAATCTCCATTTCTTTATTGAGATTTGGACTGTACCAGCGGTGTATTTCTCTGCTCAAAAGTAACTCCGTATTGTGGCTTTAATTAATAAAAATGGCAGGGTGAAGCTAAAGAAAAGGTCAAAATTTTGAAAATAAAAAAATATAATACTGAATTAAATGACTAAGAATAAATATTACCTTTCACCATATTCTACACCTTTTATGATTGCATATTTAAGGGTGTATCCACCAGGAGGTCTTGGCCAACCATATGAATATAAACCAATTCCTTTGAGTATTTGATACCAAGGTAAATCTTGCCCGCAATCATGAGACAGGTAACGTAACTTTCTTATTTCACCAAAAATATTTCTTTCTTCTATGTTTGAACAATATGAGGAACATACATCCCAATCTAAAAACATATTGCTTGTGAATCTTTGACCTTGCTTGGCAGGCAAACTATCAATTATCATTTCTTTTTCTTCAAATAGAAAATATCTATAGACAAGTGCATTGTATTCATCTACTCTTTCGTACCTATACCCAATATTTTGTGAAACAAGACTTCTCTCTTTAATGATGCGGTATACTTTTCCAGCAATCATTGTATCTGAAATTACTTCCGCCGAAAAACCGGGCGAATTCCCGCTCCAATATTCCCAATAATCTCCAATCTCAAGAGGATAGTAATCAAGATATATACTAAAATCCTGAAGTAGGAAATTTGTACTCACAGTATCTTTATGCTGGATTGTTACAAATGTTGTATCATTATCATACCCATCCCTATGAGCATCGACTATATAATCACCTACCAAAATATCGCTTAGGATAAATTCGCCATCGGCTCCAGTGTAAGTTTCTTTTGTAGGTGGTTGAGTACTGATTTTTGCGTAATAGATCGGGGCATTGGTTGTTGCGTCGTAAACAAAACCTTTTATGGTTCCTTTGTAAACAGTTAAAACCGGATTTGATTCTGGTTCATTTGAACAGGAGGTAAGTATAATCAGAAATAAAAAACTGGCCGTAAAAAATTTTAATAAAGACATTTCCTGATCTCCCGATTACTTATTTAAAGTAAAATGAATAGTAGACAAACCAAACAAAACTTAGTGAGTAAAATATTGTAAGTCAATAGCTATTAATAACCGTACTTTTATAACTCTTTCACTAATCCCGAATATTTCTTCTCTACCTTAAATCCGAATTTATAGAAATACTCCGGTCGGAAGAATCCTGTTGTAACGTATCTGATGTGTTCACTCTTTAATCTTTTCAGGAATTCGTTCATCAAATTTTCGCTAATACCGGTTCTTCTGTAACGTGTGGATATTACGATTTTCTCCATATACACAGTCTGCTCGTCAGTCATTTCATAGAACAAGCCGCCGATAATAAATCCCCTTTCAGAAAGTGCGACAAGGAATCGGTGTTCAGGTCTGAAGTTGACTACCAGATTTGAATCTAAGAACAATGAATGCAGCTTTGATATTTCTTTTGGAGAAATCGGGCTGCGGATCATAAAAGGATTGCCTTCTTCATCGGTTAATTGCACTACAAGATTCGATGCATCCGCACCAAAACTTTCTGAGCGTATTAATGCAGCTGTGTCCTTCGGTTTGAGATAAGGATAATTTAATCTCGTCAAAAAGAATTTTTCTTCTTCACTTAGATTTGGAAGTGAGAGAAGTTCCGAATAAAGCTGCTGAGATTTTTCAGCATTTACTTCACCGGAACGCTGCTTTCTGATGATGTCGCTCAACGCAGATTTAATTGTGTCAGAAGATGCAGTGAAAGCCGTATTGAGGAAAAATTTCGGTCTTGCCGTAATGTATTCTTTCTCAAAATCAAATAGCTGATATGTTTCGTAAAGTTCATAAAGCATCTGAGCTTGTGCATTGATATCAGCATCCCGATTCAATGCTCTCCATCGGTGGAATCTTTTTATTGCGAAGAATAAATTTTTAGGAATGAATCCATCGTTCGAAACACTCTTAATAAACTCTTCTGCTCTATAAAGAATTTCGTCCTTATCTTCTATCCCGCTGTCAGCTTTTACTTCTTCGGCGAATTTTTTTATTAGTTCGATTGCTTTTGGTTCTCCTTCACACTCTGTTACTCCTGAAAAGATATAATTCCAGATGGATTTTTTATCGAGGAAAGAATATTTCTCAAGAGTATCTTTTATGAAAAGTCTGTGAAAGTTCACGAAGAAATCTTTTGGTGAGACTGAGTTTAATCGCTTTGATACTGAATAAAGCAATGTGCCTGTCTGGTAATCATGTGTCGGGACAGTAATGTTTTCCGGACGAGGATTAGAAAGCTGAATTTTATAATTGGTGACTGTCCAGAAATTCATATACGCCGAAGTAGTATTCCATACAAAGTGCGGCCAAAGTTCACGCAGACGCTGTCTGGCTTCTTCATCATTTTTCTTGTTTTCTTTTTCGATGAAACGTGCTACGCTGTCTCTTGGCACGAAGGCTTCTGTCCAAAGTTCATATTCTTCCCAGTAACCGCCGAAGTGGGGAAGAAGTCGTTCGCCTTTTTTATTCATTCCGCCGAGTATGAGCCATTTAATTTCTTCTTTAACTTTTGCAGGTGGAAGATTTCTGTTCAGATGCAGTGAAAAATCAAAAGATCCCTGGAATCTTGTTTGAACGGTTATCCTGTAAACAGATTTATCATTCCGCGATTCAAGATTACTGACCCAGATTCCTCCCGGCAATATGTCGTCAAGCCTGATCAGGAATCCTTTTGAAAACATAAACACTGCTTCTCTTAAGACAGCCGTTTTCGAAATTGCATTTTTCGTTCTCTGTCTGTCATCGGGATCAATACCTTCTTCAAAGGCAATAACATCTTCCCAGGTGTACTCTTCGCTGGTTTCGAGATCAACCGCTATTTTCTGATTAATGCCGAGCCATTCTCTGAATCCAACAACCAGAGCATCAAGACTTGCATCTGCGAGTTTTTTAATCCCGGCATTTTCTTCAAGTGCAGCAAAGCGCATAAGATATCTTCTAATCCTTCTGAACAGTTGAGGATGTGTAACTCCGTAAGCCGTTATCAGTTCAAAAAAATGGACGAAGTTTGTTTGATCCAGCGAATCATCTTTGCTTATTTGTTTTACTTCATTTAAAATGAATTGCTCTATGGTATCTAATCTTTTTTCACCTTTGGAATTAACTGCTATGTGATATGCGAGTTCAGAGTTGAGCAGGTGTTTATCTTCTCCAATAAATAAATTAAACAGCTCGCCGAATTTCCTTTCATCAGCGCCTTTTATTATTGAAGCAAATTGTTTTCGTTTTAATTCAATGTTCGATGTTGTTGCAGGTCTTGAAAGAAGATTGAATACCAGGCGATAGTGAGTGTTTTTCGGATCATCAAGTATCTTATTGAAATAATCAAGCGATGTGTTTATATCATCCGACAAGAACATCGCATAAGCTAAATGAATTCCTTGCAGCGAATATTCTGATGATGATGCAATTTTATTAAACTGCTTCCGTTCAATTTCATTAAGCGTAGTTTTCCCAGCAACTGAATTGAACCTGATTTGAAGCGACTCTTTAATTTGTCTGTGCCATTGGATGATTGAGCTTCCAGTAAACGCAGTCAGCTCATGGTTACCAATCCACAATAACGGGTCAATCAATAGCTGCTGGAAATCTATAAAGTGTGAGCTTATTAAATAATTGAAGCTGCCAATGCGGAAAATATTTTTTTCTTCAGTCTTAAAAAGTGTTAATGATAGCTTGAGTTTTGGTATTGCGATACCTTTTTCATTTGCGACTACGTCTCTGCCAAGGCAGCCCTTCTCTCTTAAAAACCAATTTGGAATTTTAATTTCGGTTGTGCCGGCATAAACGCTCGTATCATTTTTAACATACATAGAATCAATCAGCTCAGAGAAATTCTTCTCGATGACTTTTCTTTTGTAAGTATGTTTCGGTGTGAGTTCACCGTGCTGGTCATCAAATGGGCGGTCGATTAATCTAAAATCAAGAATGCGTTCGAAAGGTGAAAGGAATTTATTCACTGTTACAATCAACGAAGAAAAATATTCCTGCTTTTGCTTTTCATCCATATCGTGCAAAGGTGAACTCATATCATCATAGTTTGGATGTATAAGAACAGTGTTGAACTGCCGATGATCACCAACCAAAAAAACCTGTTTTACATTTTCAAAATCTCTGAACAGGTTTTCAATTTTTTGCGGAGCAATCGTTTCGCCTTTAATGTTTTTATAAATCTCTTTTTTTCTATCGATGATCTGAATGAAACCATCCTCATCCATTTTCATTACATCACCGGTTGGCAGCCAGCCCGTTCCGGCAGAACGAAGTTCTGATGAACTGTCTTCGATAAAAGTTTCTGAGTTTGGTGTGTCGTAGTAACCGAGCATTACATACGGACCTTTAACGAGAATTTCTCCGTCGTCACCAAGTTTTATTTCTATCCCCGGCAATGGTTTGCCGAGAGAATTTGGTTTGTATCTTTTCCAGGGAGTCATAGTAATTCCGCCCGTTGCTTCGGTCATTCCAAAACCGCTCATCAGCTCGACTCCGTATTTTTGGAAGAACATAAAAATATCCGGAGGTAAGTAACCAGCAGCGGATAACCCCCATTTCAATTCACCGCCTGTTGCTTTGTCAAGTTCACTTTTTATTTTCTGATGATCATCAACTTCAATGTCAACTTTGCTTGTGATGTATTCATAAAGCTGCATCCATTTTTTGGGAATGCTGATGAAGACTGTCGGCTTAACAAGCTGCATATTCGAGATCATTGCTTCAACAGATGGATTCTCGAGGAAACAATATTCTGCAGCCCAGAAAACACAGCCTGTCATTTCAAGGTATCTGCCGAATGTGTGATAAAGCGGAAGGAAAGAAATGAATCTGTCTTCATCACCGATTTCAGGAATTGCCATTGCACGGCAGAATCTTTTGTAAACAATATTCGTTTGAGAGAACATTATTCCTTTTGGTTCGCCGGTGGTTCCTGATGTGTACATTATCGTTGCAAGTTCGTTCATTCCAATTTCAAATTCACTTTGTGCTTCTTTTCCTGATTTAACAAACTCTTCGAAGTTAATTACCCAATCTTCACTGGAATTTCCTTCAAGAAGAATTACGGTTTTCAATTCGGGCAGTTCATTTTTCAACGACTTAATTTTTGAGAGCTGTTTTTCATTATGAGTGATCAGAACAGAGGCCTTGCTCTGTTTAAGAATGAAACGTATATGTTCTGTAACTGAGTTTCCGGGAATCATCACGTTAACAATTCCGCCTGTCAGGCAGGCAAGATCGAGCAGAGCCATTTCAAGGCAGTTCTCTAATAAGAAGGCTACTTTTGTATCCTTGGTGATGAGCGAATAGAAAGCATTGCGATAATTCTGAACCAGGTTTGCAGATTTTTCCCAGCTATACTCTGTAACTGTATTTCCGTTTATTACTTTGAAAAGAGCTTTGTTTTTGTAGTCGCGTAATCTCTGGTTAAACAGAATTCTGGCGCTGTAATTACTTTTTAAAATCAATTCGTGAATTAGTGGTTCCCACTTCTGCTCCTCATAAATTCTTCTTAATAATGAAGAGAATCGAAATAGATTTAAATATTCGTGAGTAAGTTTTTGAATCGTTTCATTTTTTGTTAGCTGTTCATTTAGAAATGTGCCGAAAGAAAAATAAACTTCCTTCTCAACTTCACCCATAAACTGTTTTGCAAATGCCGGCTGAGCAGCAGCAATGAAAATTTTTAGGAGTGCTTCTGATTCATCTTTTGACAAGCTTCTTTTCTCAAGAGGAATTTGCTTAAGAGTTTCAGCGAATGTATCAAGCTGTTCGCTTATATCTTTTTTACCGAATGAAGTTAATGCAGTTATAAACTTTTCGGCAGTCGAGAAAATATTATCTAAAATCCCCTCAGCTATTTTAATGGGTGTTCGTTTTTCTTCCATAGTAGTTATTGGTTTTATTTAAATGAAATGGCTTTGTTAAAATATGAATTTGTTAGGAATAGGCAGCAGTAGTATAGAAGGGTAGGAAATAGTTAAGAGTTGGAATAACACTTATGTGAGACTCACCTCTAAGGTGAGTCTCACTTTTACACGTCAAACTTTTTCTCTTACAACCGACTTTGCTTTTGAAGTCAAATAATAGATTGCCGGGATTACAAACAAAGTCAAAATTGTAGAAGCAATCAATCCGCCGATTGCAACTATACCAAGCGGCATTCTCATTTCTTTACCTGCGTCGCCAATACCAAGTGCAAGCGGAAGCATACCAAGAATGATAGCTATTGATGTCATCAACTGAGGCTTGAGTTTAATTGGGCAGGCTTCCATCAAAGCATCCTTCGGCGAATAATCCTGCTCTCTTCTCAACTGGTTAGTATAATCGAGAATGAGGATAGCGTTATTGACCACAATTCCTATCAGCATTATGATTGACATCAATGATGTAATGCTGAAAGCTGTGTTGGTTATGAACAAAGCAAGAATAACTCCGAGCAGTCCTAAGACAACAGTAGTCATTATAATTATCGGCTGCCAGAAACTTTCGAGTATTGCCGCAAGCAGCATATAAGTTAAAAGTACCGCAAGAAAGAATGCGAATATCATATCCTGGATCATATCGTTCATCATCTTTACGCTTCCGCCCCATCTAAAATAATAACCTGTCGGCAGGTCTATCTCACTAAATCTTTTTTCTATTTCACCTGTAACGTTACCCAGAGGAACACCTGGTGCGGCAGCTCCAGTAAACATAATAGAGGTGAACTTATCTCTGTGCAAAATTTTTGTGAATCCTGTTGTGAATTTAACATCAGCAAGCTGAGCGAGACGGAATGAACCGTACGGCGATGCAACCGTTATGTTGCCTGCCTTCTCCGGCGTGTTCACTGATTCATCGTCGAGAGTTACCGTAATATCATATTCATTGCCAACCTCACGGTACTTTGCCGATTGTATTCCTTCAATTCCTGCACGAAGTGTAAAAGCGAGATCAGTAATTGTTAGTCCGACTTCAGTTAGCTTTTCTCTTTTTGGATAAACTGTAATTTCAGGTTTACCGGCACGTGAACTATTATCGAAATTGATAAGTCCCGGCACATCCTGGAATTTTTGGATCGCTACATCTTTAAGTTTTTCAAGCTCATCAAGATCCTGGCCGAGAAGGAAAAACTGGATTGGTGCTTCCTCTCCACCCATACGCGAACCAACGTCAACTTTAATTTTTGCATTTGGTATGTTCGCCAGGTCAGCAGTAAAAATAGAAATCATATCTGATAATTTCGCATCCCGATCCTTCGCATCAGTAAGCTGAACATCAATGCTTGCCATATTTGTTCCTACATCAAGATCGCTCAGCTTCCCAAGGTTAGTAAGAATGTGTTTTACCTCATCGTGCTTCTTTACTCTTTCTTCAATCTGTCTGACTGTTCCGGCAGTCTCATCAAGATTGTAACCGGAGGGAAGCTCTACTGAAATATTAATTTTTCCATCATCTGTTTGTGGAATAAATTCAAAGCCGAGCTTTGGTCCGAATACCATCATAACAAAAACAAAAAGTACTATTGAACTAACAAAAGTCAACAAACTGTTTCTTTTGCTACGAAGAACAACGGCAAGCATTTTTTTATATAATTCAGTTTGCTTGACTTCAAACCTGTTGAACCACGAAGCAAGCTTGCCTGTTGCATGCTCTTTCGAAAGAATAATCGAAGACAGGAGAGGAGTTAATGTAAATGACATCATCAAAGAAAATATAGTAGCAAAAACTGCAGCAAGGGCAAGTTCCCTCAGCCATAATCCAACCATTGATGACATATTAGCGATCGGCAGAAATACAACTATGTTCGTCAGTGTTGATGCTAGTACGGCAACTCCAACTTCTGAAGTCCCTTTGTAGGCTGCCTGCTTGATGGTCATTCCCATCTTCTTATATCTAAAAATATTTTCAAGCACAACAACAGAGTTCGCAACAAGCACGCCCACCGAGACGGATAATCCCATCAACGTCATCATATTTAATGTGAGACCAAAAGCCTGCAGCAAAAGGAATGTTGAGATTATAGAAGTAGGCATTGACAATGCAACAACGAGAGTGGAGCGCCAATCGTGTAGAAATAAAAAGAGAACAATTGCTGTAAAAAGAACACCGAGATAGATATTGCTCATCGTATCATCAAAGCTGCTCTGAGTAAATTCTGAAAAGTCGTTTACTATTTCCAGCTTTGTTCCTTCGGGCAGGATGCTCTGTATTTCAGGAAGTGAACCACGAATCGCTTCAGCAACTTTTACAACGTTACCCTCGCTACTTTTAATTATTCCAAGACGAACAACGTTTTCGTTTCTGAAGTCTTCTTTAACATTATAGAATGTAGCTCTTTGTCTTATATCTTTTCCCGAGTCAATAACATCTGCAATCTGTCTTATCTTTTTCGGACCAAACGCAGTCGGGATTTCCAGTTCTCTTATTTGATCTACATCCTGAAACTGCCCAACGAGTCTTACAGTATATTCCTGGTTGCCGATCTGAAAATATCCTCCGGGAATATCCATATTGTTTGCCTGGAGAATCTGAGTTAGCAGAGGAAGCGAAATAATATTTTCATAAACGATCTTATTATCGAGTACAACCCGTATTTCTCTTTCCTGTCCTCCAGTGATCTGAACTTTAGCAACACCATCTATCTGTGAGAATCTATCTTTTAAAGTTTTATCTGCAATTTCAAAAAGCTGTCTTGGACTTAAGTTACCGCTCAGTACAACATCAACAACAGGGAAGAGTCTTATATCAATTTTCTGCACGATGGGTTTTTTAGCATCTGGTGGAATGTCGTTTAAAATCTCATCAACTTTATCTTTTGTTTCCTGGTTGGCAACATTCACATCTTTGCTGAGTTGGAACTCAATTATAACTATTGATACCCCATCAAGTGAGTACGACTCAATTCTTTCAATCTGACTTATTGTAGAAACAGCATCTTCTATTCTTTTTGTAATCAGAGTTTCAATTTCTTTTGGTCCAGCTCCCGGATAAATTGTTTGTACGGTTACGTAAGGAATTTCAACATCCGGTTGAAGGTTCAGATTTAATCTGAAGTAAGCAATCAATCCGAAGATAAGAAATAATACTATTCCGACTGTAGTAAGAACCGGACGGTTAATAGATACTTTTGCAAGAAACATTTTGTTTTCCTTATTGAATCACTTTTACTTTAGCACCATCTGTAAGCTGCGAGCCGCCATGAGTAATTAATTTATCTCCAACCTGCAAGCCATTTGAAATTTCATATAGTATTCCACTGTCCTGACCATTCGAGATATATCTCTTCTCAGCCTTACCATCCTTTTCGACATAAACATACTGACCGTTTTCATCTGACATTACAATATTGCGCGGAACAGTAATTGCTTTTTGGTTTTGATAGATGAGAACTTTTATCTCTACTGTCACTCCGCTTTTTAATTCCTTTTTTGAGTTATCAAATTCTACTTCTGCATAGATTGCCTGCTTGTAAGGATCGATTGCCATAGAGACTTCAACGATTTTTCCCTTATAAACTTTTCCGCCAAACTCCATCTCAGCTTCCATTCCCTTTTTAATCTCACCAATTTCTTTTTCTGTAACCCAAATTTTTGCTCTCATTTTATGAAGCTGGGCGATTGTAAATAAAGGCGCCTCATCTTTAACATTGTCCCCCACGTTAACTTTTACATCCACCAGTGTTCCGCTGAAAGGAGCGTCGATGAAAATAAGTTTGCTTGCAAGCTCGTAGTTTCTTTTATGAACCAGGTACTGTGCTTCAACACCATCAAAGTTTGCCTGTGCAATTTCTCCAGCATCTAAAAGTACTTTCGATCTTTCATAAGTTCTTTTAGAATTTTCATAAGTTGCGGCTGCAGTTTCGTAAACTGAGCCGGGATCGTTGTAAGGGAATTCAACTACAACCTGTCCTTCTTCAACATAATCACCAACACGGAAATTTATTTTTTCAATCTTTCCACCGAATGCGGCACCTTTGGTTGCTTCCTTTACTCCGGCAAGCTTTGCGAAGTAGTTCATATATTTTTCGAACGGCTTGTATTCTACCGTTTTCACTTGAACCGGTATTCCTTCTTCCTGCTGGATTTGATCCATGCTCTTCGCTTGTTCTTCATCTCCGCCGCATCCGTTAAGTAATGCAAAAAATAACATTGGAAGAATTATCAGAGACTTTAAGTTTTTCATTTGTAACTTCATTTTAGTTAATACTCCTGATGAGTTCGTTTAATTTTATTCTTTCGGCATATATGGGTCAATATATTCCTGATTTATTTTACCCATTAGCTGTTCAAGTTCATATTTGGTTACTATGTAACTATGCACAGACTGAAGCTTGTTTATCCTTGCCTGCCTGAGAGCAACATCTTGATTTTGTACTTCAAGCTGATTGCCGGTTCCTTCTTTATATCTTACCGTTGAAAGTTCATAAGCACGCTCTGCAAGGCTCACGTTTTTTTGCTGTGCCTCAACAAGACTTTGAACACGCTTCAGCTCCAGATATTTTGCTTTAACCTGATTGACTACGTACTCTTGTAAAAGTGCATACTGTTCTGCTGTTTGTTTGTATGATATGGTTGATTGCTCAACGCGATTTTTTGTTCTGTTACCCTGCCATAAATTCATAGATAAACTAAGCCCGACTGTAGTAGCATTATAATTCTGAAAATTCCATTCATCTGAAGATCCTGCGTACATAAAATTACCAAATGCAGCCAATGACGGCCAATATTCAGAGACATCAAGTTGAATGAATTCTTCATCCAGGTTCATTTTTAAATTCATACTTTGAAGACCAAAGTTATTGGTTAGTGCATAATCAATGATATCGTCTTCATTCGGTAAAATTTCAGGATTATAAACTATCTCGCCCTCCACATCAATTTCAAGAAACTGGTCAACACCAAGTACGAGCTTCAAATCATTAAGTGTTGTGGTAAGCATATTTTCCATCTGAAGCAAAACCGGGCGAATGTTTTCAACCCGCACTTCTGCCTGCAGTCTGTCAAAATCCGAAACAAATCCCTGTTCAAATAATGCATTTACATTCCTGAAATTTTCTTGTGCGTTCTCATAGCTGGCTTGTGTTATCGATAGCAATTCTTTTGTAAGCAGCGTTCCATAAAAAGCTCTTTCAACATTCAGCTTTGTTTTGCTGATTGTGTTTCTTAATTCAGCAAGCGATAAATCGTAATAGACTTGTGAGGCACCAATCCCTCTGAATACAGCCGAGTTAAAAAGTACCTGGGTTAAAGTTAAAGACGCAGTATAAGCATTATTCAGAGCAAAAGATTGAAGCGTGGTTTCTATAGGTACAAATTTACTTTCATCTCTTGGTATAACATTTTCATCAAACAATATGCTGTAGGTTGCATTGGTAAGCAAAGCTTCAAAATCAGGAAAGGGCATTTTGGGTTTCTTCAGAAAATGGGAGAAGTCAGCTGAAAGATCAAGACTTGGCAGCGCATAGCCAAATGCTTCTCTGACTGCTGCACTGGATTTATCTGTACTCATTTTGGAAACTTTTATGTCAGTATTGTTTTCTAAGGCTATCTGGATTGCCTCATCAAGAGTTAAAGTTTGTGACTGAGCATATAAAATTCCTGAAAGCAAAAGAATGATAATGGATATAAGTGATAAACCCTTTTTCATTGGTAACTCACATTTGATTTGAAATTATTAAAAGTGTGAAGTTCGTTCTGATAGAAATAGCTGTAGTAAGCATCGGATAAAAAATTTATTTTTATAAAATTAAAATTAGTCAATCCTCGGTTAATAAATCAGTCGGAAAGATCACTGATATATCATAAACATAATTATTTCAATGGTAATATTAATTGCTGCCTGATTATTTAATATTGACAAGTATCACAAAATTTTTATTTCTCTGTGAAATTCTTTGAAAAGTAGTCTCGTTGCACTGATTCACAGCAACCTTGTTCTTATCCAAATTTTTCACTTCGATCATACGACCTGATATTAGGCGACATTCTCTTCCTTCCCGACACAAAAATTGACGCCATACCTGACCAAGGTAAGATGTGCAGTAACCTATAAATATTTACAAGTAAATACTTTAGAATGATTACTTGAGATCGAAATATTGCGAATTATCAAATGTTAGTTCTTGGCATATTATTTACAGATATTTGCCAAACTACCTGAGAAATCCTAATTAAACTAAGCGAGGTACTATGATAGAAAACGCCAACAATTTTAACAAGATTGCAGTCTGGGATGAAGATGCTGCAAGACACATTCTGGCAAGAACACTCTTTGGCTATAATAAGCAGGATATAGAGTTTGCACTTTCTCATTCACTCGATGATTTTGTAGATAACTTCCTTCTTGCGGATCAACCCGTACCTCCGGAGCCCGCTTATTGGGTGAACGACCCAACCAATGAAAACAATACAGAAAGAACAAGAGAGCTGATCTACTGGTGGTATAATCTTATGCACACTCAGGGTTATTCTCTTCGTGAAAGAATGGTTTTGTTCTGGCATAACCATTTTGTTAGCGAGGTTTCTAAAGTCGGATTAGCGCAGCATATGTACTGGCAGAATAAACTATTCCGTGATTTTGCAATGGGTAATCTGATTGATTTTACAAAAGCGGTTACGATAAATCCGGCAATGCTTCTCTATCTTGATGGAACAAGAAACAGGAAAGGCGCACCCAACGAAAATTATGCAAGAGAGTTGATGGAATTATTTACTCTCGGAATAGGCAACTACACCGAGCAGGATATTCAGGAAGCGGCCAGATCTTTAACAGGATGGAGATTAAATGAATTAACTTCTTACTTTGACGCAAGTCGTTTTGATGATGGCTCTAAAACAATTTTAGGACAAACTGGAAACTTCATTCATAACGATGTTGTTGATATAATTTTCACTCAGCCTGCAGCAGCTACACTTTTCTGCAGAGAATTGTATAATGAATTCATGCACGTTGCTCACGATGATCCTAGCATTGCCACGATGGCGCAAATACTCCGAAATAATAATTATGATATTAAGCCGGTTTTATCAACACTCTTAAAATCAGTTATGTTTCATACAAGCGAAGTAAGAGGAGCTAAAATAAAAAGTCCTGTTGAGTTAATGATAGGAGCGATGCGTCAATTCAATGTGGCCACACCAGATTATGTTTATATGCGTGCAGTTGCAGCTCAATTAAAGCAGGAACTATTTGCCCCGCCGAATGTCAGCGGCTGGGACGGGGATAAAATCTGGATTAACACAACAACACTTCCCTCAAGAAATGTTTTTACCGATGCAGTAATGAATGGTAAAAAACCTGGTGGAGGAGATTTAACATTTCAATTGAATCTTGTTGAATATGCAAGAACTTTTCCAAGTGCCGAAGATGCAGTTCAACTGATTGATGAAATTTCAAAAATTTTCCTTCAGTATCCGTTAAGCGAAAACAGGAAGGAATATTTATTAAACACATTGCTCGATGGTGCTGAAGTCTATGATTGGTCAACTGCTGATCCTCAGGCTGAGAACAGGTTAAAGATGTTCTTTAAAGCATTAATGAGATTATCAGAATATCAACTTTCATAATCAGAAAGAGAAATTATGGACAGAAGATCATTTTTACGAAATTTAGGATTAGTAGCCGGAGCCGGAACGGTTTCAATGGCAATTGGTAATATTCCAATAAGAGCATTTTCAAGATCATTCCTGAATATTCAGGCAATCAACGGAAAAGTAATTGTATTATTACAACTAAGCGGAGGCAATGACGGGCTTAATACAATTATTCCATTTGAAGATAGTATTTACTACAATAAGCGTCCATCCCTTGGAATAAAAAAAGAAGATGCTGTTACGCTAAATTATCTTACCGGTATGCATCCATCATTGCAGCCTTTAAAATCATTGTATGATGATGGTATGATGGCTGTTGTTCAGAATGTTGGATATGAAAGTCCAAACAGATCACATTTCAGATCAACAGATATTTGGCTGAGTGCATCTGATTCAAATGTTGTAATTGACGACGGCTGGGTTGGAAGATATCTTGCAAAAGTTTTACCGGATCATAATCCAATAAACACTGAACATCCATTGGCAATTCAGATTGGTTCAACACAATCTGCTTTGCTTGAATGTACCTGTCAGGGCTCGATGGGAATTTCATTTGAAAGTCCTAATCAATTTTACCAGTTGATAAATGGCAGCACAGCAGATAACGATCCTCCTCCGAATACAGTTGCAGGCAATCAACTAAAATATATTAAGGAAGTTGCTGCACTTTCAATCCGATATGCGCAAGTGATAAAAGAGAAAGCAGACCTGGTAGAAAATAAGGCAACTTACCCGAACACCCGGTTGGCAAGACAGCTTGCTATAGTTGCTGAATTGGTTGCCGGCGGACTTGAAACACCGGTGTATCTGACTTCAGTCGGTGGATTTGATACACACGCAAACCAGGCAAACAGTCATGCTAATTTGCTTACAACCGTTGCACAAGCTATCGAAGCTTTTCAAACTGATCTTAAATTATTGGGAATTGCTGACAAGGTTGTGCTGATGACATTCTCCGAATTCGGAAGACGTCTTAATCAAAATGGAAGTGCAGGAACTGATCACGGAACTGCAGCACCACTTTTTATTATTGGCAGAAATGTTTACGGCGGAGTCTACGGAAATAATCCTGATCTTAATGATCTTGATAACAGTGGAGATATAAAGTATAAATATGATTTCAGGCAGCTATATGCTACTTTGTTGACTCAGCAACTGGGAATGCCGATTGAAAGAATGCCCGATGTACTTATGAAAAGTTTTGAAACATTACCACTGATTTCGGAAAGGGCAGGTTCACTAACAGGACCTTCAGTTTTTCAACTTGAGCAGAATTATCCGAATCCTTTTAATCCTTCAACAACAATCAGCTATTATCTGAGAGTCCCGCAGTCAGTTAAGCTTGAAGTATTTTCAGCGGCAGGGGATCAAATTGCAACACTTGTAAATGGTTACCAGGACATTGGCAGCTATGATGTTCAGTTTGATGGAAGAAGTTATTCGAGCGGAGTTTATTTTGCGCGGCTTGATGTGGGTGTTTCCAGCAAGACAATTAAAATGATGCTGGTGAAATAACAGCCCCATCCCAGACCCTTCCCCCAAGGGGAAGGAAGCAATGATATCAAAGGCGATTCAAACGAGTCGCCTTTTTTGTAATAGAGATGAGATATTTTACACAGAAAAAAGTTTCGCAGAAAGATGTCATCTCTGGTGTAAGAACAGTTTTTAATTTTTACACAACAGTAAAAAATTCTTCTTGCTCTGGAAATAATTTCTTCATTTTTTTTTTTTTTTTTT
>DATIJX010000134.1:0-8417 GCA_035478175.1 Ignavibacteriaceae bacterium | reverse complement strand
GAACCATAACAGAACCGTTAGCCTGTCTTGCGTATCTTCCTGTTTCAATCGAAAATACTTTGCCACCAATTTCGACTTCCTTTTTAACTATCATTTCAATTTCCTTACTTTCTTATGTTCAAATCTTTAATTATTGCCCTGTATCTCTCAATATCTTTTTTCGTTAGATAGTCAAGGAGCCTTCTTCTTTTACCGACCATCATCATCAATCCTCTTCTTGAATGATGATCTTTAGCATGAGCATTGAAATGCTCCGTCAGATCGTTGATTCTCTTTGTGAGAAGAGCAATCTGCACTTCAGTTTTACCTGAATCTTTTTCGTTTCCGCCGTACTTTTTTATGATTTCGGCTTTTTCGTCTTTTGTCATTTTATTTAATCCTTATTATTAGTTATACGATATAATCCCAGAAGCTAACCGCCTAAGGCAGATAGACCGGAATTAATTAATTAGTTTACTTAAAATTTCTTTTCCTGTTTCTTCGTCTTTTTTCATCTGGATGATAAGCTCATCAACCGAATTAAATTTCTCTTCATCTCTTATTTTTTCCACCAGATTCACCTGCATAATTTTATCATAAATATCTTTGTCAAAATCAAAGATGTAAAATTCGGGAATTACATCTCCATCTTTATGGAATGTTGGTCTGCTTCCAAGACTCAGAAGACCAAAATGTTTTTCATTTTCAACGATACATTCAGCCGCATAAATTCCTTTTGCCGGAATAAGCTTATCCTCGTTTTCAACAGAAAGGTTTGCAGTTGGAAAACCAAGTTTCCTTCCTCTGCCATCACCTCTTACAATTTTTCCTTTGAATGAATAGAGTCTGCCAAGCATCTTTCCAGCTTTGACAACATCACCGGCCAGAAGAGCATTCCTTATTTTCGTGCTGCTAATCGTTTCGCCGTCAAGAGAATATTCCGGAATCAGGGTTACGGCAAAATTAAATTTGTTTCCCAATTCCTGAAGTATATGAAAATTACCATCTCGGCCTTTACCAAAATGATGGTCATATCCAATAACAACTTCCTTCAAACCAATGCCATCGACAAGATATTTTTTTACGAACTCTTCGGGAGTCTGCCGCGAAAATTCTTCTGTAAAATTTATAACAAAAAGATTTTCAAGACCAAGCTGATCTAAAATTATGGCTTTCTCATCAAGAGTGCTTAAAATTTTGACGTCATTTCTGCCCGGAATAACCTTCCTTGGATGGGGGTCAAAAGTAAGCAGGAAACTTCTTCCGCCGGACTGACGAGCTTTTTGAATAACAGTATCCACAATCTGCTGGTGTCCGAGATGAAGCCCATCGAATGTGCCGAGAGTAATTACGCTTTTTTCATCCCGATGAATTTCCGCTAAATCCTTTATTATCTTCATCTTAAATAGCTTTTTCAAAAGGGTGTAAATTTATATTAATCAACCCCGAAATAAAAGTTATGAAGCCATATTTGATTAATGAACATTCCATTCTTATGAAACCGAATTACTGAAAATTTGCGAAGATAACTGATCAATTCTTATTGCTTCGTCAACGCGAAATTCACCTATTTCAGTCCTTCTTAATTCTAATAAAATTCCGCCACAATTAAGTTTTTTTCCAAAGTCATCGGCAATAACTCTTATAAAAGTTCCTTTTGAGCAAGTGATTGTGAAATGAATATCAGGCAGATCAATTTTTTCAATTTCAAATTTCTCTATACAAACTTTCCTGGGTTGACGTTCAATCGTTTTTCCCTTTCGTGCAAGATTATAAAGTTTTTTCCCATCAACTTTAACCGCCGAATACATCGGTGGTATTTGTTCAATCTCACCTAAAAAATTATCACGCACTTCAAGAATTTTTTTCTCATCGAGATCTTTTGGCAAAGGAAGTTCAGTACATTCGGTTTCGGTATCCATCGAAGGAGATGTTAAGCCTAATCTGATAATTCCCGAATATGTTTTATTTAGATTTGTAAAACGATCCATCTCTTTTGTTTTTTTTCCGGTACAAACAATCATCAACCCGCTTGCTTTAGGATCTAGTGTTCCCGAATGACCGACCTTCTTCACACCTGTAATTTTTCTAATCTTGCTTACAACCTGGAAAGATGTAGGACCGGAAGGTTTATCAATCAGAATTATTTCACCCTCTGAGAAATCCGCATCGGAAAGATTAAGTGTTTGATTGGTTATTATTCTTTTTGTGAATTTCATTAATCAATCCTTCGATCTTTTCAACGTAATCGAGTGTGTCATCAATAAAAAATTTCAGCTCGGGCACAAATTTAATTCTTATCCTGTGAGCAAGTTCGCTTCTGATATGACCAAGCCGCTGGTTAATCTTGTTAAGAACAAAATCTCTTCTTTCTTTCTGAAGAACAGAGAGATAAATTTTTGCAATTTTTAAATCGGCACTTACCTTCACATCTGTTACAGTAATAAAACCAAGCGCTTCATCCTGCATCTTGTGCAGAAGTATGTAACTAATTTCTTCCTTAATTAACTTTTCAACTTTATCAACTCTGTGCGAAGACATGATTTATACGCTTGTATTATTAGAATGAAAATTTCTTAAGATAACGTTTTCTTTGTTTCAATTAATTTATATGATTCAATTATATCGCTGACTTTAACATCGTTATAATTTGCAATATTCAATCCACATTCATAACCTGCATCAACCTCGCGAACGTCATCTTTAAATCGCTTAAGTGTTCCTATATCACCTTCGTAGATTACAATTCCTTCTCTAATCAAACGTATCTTATTGCTTCGTGATATTTTTCCCTCGAGTACATAACAGCCTGCAACTGTTCCAAACTTCGGCACCTTAAATATGTCTCTTACTTCAAGAGTTGCAGTCACTTCTTCAGAAATAATTGGAGATAACAAACCTTCTAAAGCAGATTTAACTTCATTGATTGCATTATAAATTACACTGTAAAGACGAATATCCACCAGCTGTTTTTCAGCAAGCTTTCTTGCGTTAAGATTTGGTCTAACGTGAAAACCTATAATGATTGCCCTAGAAGCATCAGCAAGAAGAACATCACTTTCCGAAATTCCTCCAACACCTTTATGAATTACATTAATTTTAACTTCTTCAGTTGAAAGTTTTAATAATGAATCAGCAAGGGCTTCAACCGATCCGTCAACATCCCCTTTTACGATTAGAGGAAGTTCCTTAACTCCACCAATACTAATCTGCTGAGCAACTTCATCAAGTGTAAGATGATGAATTTGCTTTTGATCCTGTTCACGTTTCAGCTGTTGTCTTTTTATACCGATATCTCTTGCAACTCTTTCAGATTCCACAACAACAAAAGAATCCCCCGCCTGCGGCGGACCTTCAAATCCAAGAACTAATACAGGAGTTGCTGGTGGAGCTTCAACTACTTTATTTCCTCTTTCATCAAACATCGCACGAACTTTTCCCTGATATATTCCAGCTATAAACGGATCGCCGATTTTTAATGTGCCCTTCTGAACCAAAATTGTTCCCTTAATTCCTTTTCCTTTATCCAATTCAGATTCGACCACAACGCCACGGGCTAATCGCTCCGGATTTGCTTTCAAATCAAGGATTTCAGCTTCGAGAATAATTTTTTCTAATAGATGCTCCACTTTTGTTCCAAGCTTTGCTGATATTTCAACAGATTGATACTTGCCGCCCCATTCTTCAACCAGAATATTTCTATCAGCAAGCTGCTGTTTTAATCTTTCAGGATTAGCGCCCGGCTTATCCATTTTATTAATCGCAACAATAATTGGAACACCCGCAGCCTGTGCGTGGTTAATAGCCTCTATCGTCTGCGGCATTACTGCATCATCGGCAGCAACCACGAGCACAACAATATCTGTTAGCTGAGCACCGCGCGCACGCATTGCAGTAAAAGCTTCGTGACCGGGAGTATCAAGAAAAGTTATTGAGCGTCCATTATCGAGGATAACTTTGTATGCACCAATGTGCTGTGTAATTCCGCCGGACTCGCCTGCAACAACATTTGTTCTTCTTATATAATCAAGAAGAGAAGTTTTTCCATGATCAACGTGACCCATTATTGTAACAACGGGTGAGCGGGACTGCAACTCTTCAACCCCGTCTTCGGAATCTTCAACAGCATCAGACGTATACTCTTCCTGAAGTTCAATATCAAATTCAAATTCATCTGCAACAAGAGTAATAGTTTCAACATCAAGTCTTTGATTAATGGATACCATCAATCCGAGTTCTATACATTTGGTAATAACATCACTGACAGGAACATTCATAAGATTTGCAAGCTCGCTGACGGATATATACTCATTCACCCTTAATAACTTACCGGCAATAGATTTTTCCTCAAGCCTTTTCTCCTCAAGCGCTTCTCTCTCTTTTCTTTTTCTCTTTCTTGCACTAGCTCGTCCAGGTGCAGAGGCATCATCCATGCTCATCAGCGTTTTCCTGATGGCTTCCTTTACTTCACGCTCATCAACTTCAAAGCGTCTAACTCGTTTCTTCTTTTTAGCTTCCGGGGTATCTTCTACAACACCCGCAGCTTTTTTCTTTCTTATTCTTGGTTTGCGTTTCTTCTTAGCAGCCTCTTCTTTTTCACCTTCCGGTTTAGTTCCAACGGTTTTTACCGGCTCTTCCTTCTTCTTTTCATCAAGATCCATCCTGCCGATTACTTTTAATCCTTTGGCTTTTGGTATCCTGCCTTCCTTCTCCTTATCAGCTTTTATTTCCAAAGCTGATTCAACGCTTTCTGCTGCCTTTTCACCCACTGGCTGCTGAACCTGTTTTTCAGATTCTATCTGAGCAGCTTCTTCAACTGCTTTTTCGGTTGCTTTGATAATCGATTCAGGCTCAACAGATTCTGCTGCCGGCAGAACTTCCTTAACTTCCACCTCTTTGCCTTCTTCCTTAGCATCCTTAATGGCTCTCTCAGCTCGTTTTTGATGAAACTCTGCTAACTTTTTATAATGATGTTCCGCCTTTTCGATATCTTTTTTATAATGCGCATTTATAGCTGCAATCATATCATCTTCAAGCAGAGACATGTGGTTCTTTACCTTAAAACCCTTGCTGTTCAGAAATTCTACAAGAGAGTCAGCAGAAAGATTATACTCGGTAGCGAGCTTATAAATTCTTGTCTTTTTTTCTTTAGTGTCAGCCATAAATGTAGTTGGGTGTTATTATTCCTCTTCTTCAAATTGAGATTTGAGAAGTTCTATTATACCGTTAGCTTTTTCTTCATCAAAGCCTTCTATTTCCATAAGTTTCTCAGCGCCAGCAGTCAATACTTCCAAAGCAGTATCATAACGATTATTGATCAAAATATTATAAACTTCCTCGCCAAGTTCTTCCTTCAAATCTATAAGTTCAATATCCTCATCGTACTCTTCAAATGCTTTTTCTTCGCGGAGGACATCTATTTCAAATCCGGTTAGCTTCATAGCAAGGCGAATGTTAACACCATTCCTTCCAACGATCAACGATACCTGATCAGAATCGGCGCTGACGGTTGCTTTCTTAGCTTCTTCATCAACTTCTACCTGCTTAATTTTTGCCGGCGCTAATGATCTTTGAATGTATAAAGTCGGGTCATCAGTGAAATTCACTACGTCTATATTTTCGTTACTCAACTCTCTGACTATTGCGTGAATTCTTACTCCTTTCATACCAACACAAGCGCCGACCGCATCAATACGTGAATCCTGCGATTCAACTGCTATCTTTGCTCTTTCACCGGGTTCGCGCGCAATTCCTTTAATCTCAATAATTCCATCATAAATTTCGGGTATTTCAATTTCAAATAATCTTCTTAAAAACATGTTATCGGCTCTTGAAACTATTATCTGCGGACCACTTCCACTCTTCCTTACCTCCTTAACAATTGCCCTGATAGTTTCTCCCTTTTTATATTTTTCGTAAGGAATCTGCTCATCACGGGGAAGCATCAACTCATTTTTGTTGTGATTAATAAGAACGTCGTTCTTCCTGATTTGATAGATATCGCCGACCACAATTTCGCCAACCAGTTCTTTGTACTCGTTATATATAATATCTTTTTCTAGCTCCCTGATTTTTTGATTGAGGAGTTGCTTTGCAAGTGTTATTAACCTTCTGCCAAGTGAAACAAGTTGAATCTTTTCAACGTAGTCCTCACCAACTTCAAGTTGATCTTCGTTTCCTTTCCGATTAACTTCCTCAATACTTATTTGTGTACCGGGATCAGTTACTTCATCAACTATTTGTCTTTCCAGATACATTTCTATATCGCCGCGGTCCGTATTAAAAACAACATCGCATCGTGCTTCTTCGCCGTATTTCTTCCTGACTAAAAGAGTAAATACCTCTTCAAGAATGCCAGCAAGCACATCTTTATCAATGCCCTTCATTTTTACTATATCGGCGAAAGATTCAACTATTTCGCGATTCATTTAAATAGATCTCCTTTAATTAAAACTTACTAATACTTTTGCTTTTACTATGTCCTGAAATTTTATTTTTATTTCTTTGTTTGATTGAAAAGTCAGAACTTCATCTTCAATTGAAACCAGCTTGCCTTTGAATGTAGATGAAGAGCCGGATGCATTAAATTCGATTTCAAATAATCTATTCAAATGTTTTTGATATTGCTTTAAATAGATTAATGGCTTTTCTACTCCCGGTGACGATACATCCAGCCGATAAGATTTCAGTAACTCCTTCTCATCAATCTGTTTACTAATTTCTCTGCTGATCAACGCACATTCATTCGCAGTAATATTTATTTCACCGTCAATAAAAACTTCTATCACTCTGCTGGATTCTGAACCACGAAAAATCAAATCAATAAGAAAAAGATTATTCTGTTCTGCAATTTGCTGAGCAATTTCACGGATATTTTCAATATTTTGATTCATACAAACAAAAATCGCCCAAAAAGGGCGAATAAAGACAGCCAAAGATAAGATTTAATTAAACAAGAACAAACACGCAAAATGAGACTCAATATACCTAACCTATAGGGTAATAGTCATTAGCTTATTTGGCATCGTTAAGTAAATATTTGCTTTGACTATCTCCAGAAAACAAGTATATCAGAGATCAGAAGTCAGAGGTCAGAGATCGAAGGGTAGATATTTGAGTATAAAATCATTCGATCAAAAATGAATCCGGATTATTTATCATTGAGCCCAACATTTTTCCTATTTCAGTTGTTTGGCCAGTTAAAGATTTATGCTCGTCGGCAGCGATGTAGCAACAATCCATAGCAAAGTCCAGAGATGAATCTGTTTCACTATTTTCGCCATCACAGTCAGTTAATTTATTTATGAAATGTGCTTCGTATCTGCGCTTTGCCCATGCTTCTCTCAAATTTGAGCAAACAGACCTAGACGAGCGTCTAATCTGGTTTGTTAGAGCATATCGTTCTTCAGATGGGAACCTTTTGCTAATTTCAAATAACTGCATTGCCAATGCATAAGCTTTCTTATAAACTTCTAAATCTTTTGCTGAATTTATTCTCATCTTACCATCCTTAATCATTCGCTTCTGACTTCTGATCTCTGGTCTCCGGCTTCTGACTTGCTTCTTGTTTCTTTTTCTTCCTTTCGTAATTGCTGCTGAAAATTAACCCGATAACTAATCCCAGAATAAAAATAACTACTATCATCACTATTAAGGGTGCCTGAACAGACCACAATAAAAACTTAAGTTCTGTGGTAATTGTGTTTTGAGAAGCGATGATAGCAACCAATAAAAAGAGAATTGAAAGAACGATTATTTTAACACGCATGATAACCTCATAAAATAAATTTAGCTGTTTAAATATAGAGAATTATTTTTTGCGATAACCACATGGCTGGATATGATTTGGAGAATTCAACTGCAAGTAGTCTAATTCTGCGAACTGAAAAGCTGCTTTGCTAAACGAGTGAATTGAAACTCGCTTTACAAAATTGTAGGGACAGGTCGCGACCTGGCCCTACCATTTAAACGATTTTTATTTTACCAAAACCATCTTCTTAACTGAAACAAATTCGTCAGCTTGGAGTTTGTATAGATAAACCCCGCTCGCAAGTCTGTTTGCGTCAAAGTTTACCACGTACTTTCCTGCTGCTTTTTCTTCATTAACCAGTGTCACAACCTCTGCACCGAGGATATCGTAAACCTTCAACGTTACCATTCCTTCCTTTGGTATCTGGTAGCGGATTGTAGTTGATGGATTGAATGGGTTTGGGTAGTTCTGCTCGAGTGAATATGCAACGGGAAGTGTTGTTCCATCAAAATTAATTTGTGTGTATTTCCTTTTAGCTAATCCTTCCCCGCTGTTCTGAACGTTGCCAAGAAAATATTCCGAACTACCTTCTGTAGTTGTAACCAGGCGAAGATAATAATCTCCCGGACTGATGTTGCTGCAATTTACCTGGTATGATACATTTGCATATTTATCAAGATATTCCTTC
>DATIJX010000133.1:0-11995 GCA_035478175.1 Ignavibacteriaceae bacterium | reverse complement strand
ATTCGTCAATATGGAATTGTTGACCTTACCAGAAATGGTGAAAGCGCCGCATATACTGGAGTAAATTGTCTAAATTACAAAAGCCATGTTACAGGTCCGGGTTATGCAATCCAGGGAAATATTTTGCTTGGACAGGTTATTATTGATACGATGCATAATACATTTCTTAATACTCCGGGTCCGCTTGCTGACAGGTTAATGGCAACACTTCAGGCAGCAAAAATTCTTGGTGCAGATACTCGCTGTGCCGCAAGAGGAACTTCATCGCAATCAGGTTTTGTTAAAGTTGTAAGAATTGGTGATGGAGGAACTCCATATTTACAAATTGTTGTACCGGATACACCTGTTAACACAGATCCGATAAATGTACTTCAGGGAATGTTTGATAATTGGAAAATCGCAAAGTTCAATATTGTTGATCCATTTCTCTCTCAAATAGAAGTTGAACCCGATACACTTCCTGCAAATGGAACCTCACAAGCAGCAATTACAATTTCTCCAAAAAATAATTCAGATACACTTCTTGCAAGTGGAAAACAAATTATTCTCTCAAATACTGGTGCAGGAACTTTAGGAAGTGTTATTGATTTGGGTGATGGAACTTATGAAGCAGCAATCACAGCACCAATTGCTATTGGAATTGATACAATTTCAGCAGTTGTGATATCAGGAACAGACACTGTGGCAATTTTTAGGAAAGTGATAGTAACTTATGCAAATCCTGTTTCAATAAATGAAATCCAAAACTCACCGAACAGTTTTTATTTATATCAAAATTCTCCGAATCCATTTAATCCTTCTACGACAATTAAATACACAATCCCAAACGTAGAGACGAATCGCGATGCGTCTCTACAAATGGTAACTTTGAAAGTCTACGATGTACTGGGTAACGAAGTTGCAACTTTGGTAAACAAAGAACAAGAGCCGGGAGTTTATGAAATTCTTTTTGATGCAACATCCCTTGCGAGTGGTATATATTTCTACAAAATGCAGTCAGGTCCATTTCTTGAAACGAAAAAGCTGATGCTACTTAAATAATAGGAATTTGTTATGAAAAAAATTTATCTCTCTTTACTCTTTTGGTTGATCGCTGCTGTAACAACATTTTCACAGCAGGGCTGGTTTTGGCAGAATCCGCTGCCACAGGGTAACACGCTTAACGCTGTAAAATTCACGGACGCCAATATCGGCACAGCTGTAGGAAATTCTGGAATAATCCTCCGTACAACAAACGGCGGGGTAACCTGGACAATCCAGTTTAGCGGGACTACTAACTCTCTAGTGGGAGTTTCCTTCACTGACGCTAACACAGGGACAGCTGTTGGAGGTAATGGAACAATCATCCGCACGACAAACGGCGGAGTGAATTGGACAAGTCAGTCAAGCGGGACTACAAATGCACTCTATGGAGTTATCTTCACCGACACCAGCACAGGGACAGCTGTTGGATATAATGGGACGATCCTTCGCACGACAAACGGAGGAGCAAACTGGACAAGCCAGTCAAGCGGGACAAATTACGATCTAATTGGAGTTTCTTTCACCGATGCCAATGTTGGGACTGCTGTAGGAGATCTTGGTACGATCCTCCGTACAACAGATGGTGGGGTGACTTGGACAAGTCAATCAAGCGGAACAACGAATTTTCTATTGGGGGTTTCTTTCACCGATGCTAGTACAGGAACAGTGGTAGGTTTTTTTGGAACGATACTCCGCACTATAAATGGTGGTGAGACTTGGACTGACCAATCAAGTGGGACATGGGAAATTCTTTTGGGAGTATCCTTTTCTGACAATAACAATGGGACTGCAGTAGGATTTAATGGAATAATACTCCACACAACAGACGCTGGGTTAAACTGGACAAACCAAATAAGTGGGACAACATATATTCTTTATGGCGTTTCCTTCAGCGATATAAACACAGGAACTGCAGTTGGATTTAGCGGAACAATTCTTCGCACAACAAACGGCGGAGTAAACTGGACAAGTCAGTCAAGCGGGAGAACGGATGGTCTCTGGGGAGTTTCCTTTACTGATGACAACAATGGGATTGCGGTTGGAGATTATGGAACAATCCTCCGCACAACAAACGGCGGGACGAATTGGACAAGTCAGTCAAGCGGGACTACAAATGCACTCTATGGTGTTTCCTTTACCGACGCTAACACAGGGACAGCTGTTGGAGTTAATGGAACGATCATCCGTACGACAAATGGAGGAGTGAATTGGACGATTCAGTCAAGCGGAACTACAAATGATCTCCTGGGAGTTTTTTTCACAGACACCAACACAGGAACAGCATTAGGAAGCAGTTTCCCAAGTGGGACGGCAATAATCCTCCGCACGTCAAACGGAGGTGCAAATTGGACAATCCAGTCAAGTGGGACGACGAGTGAGCTCTTAGGGGTTTGCTTCACCGATGCTAACACAGGTACAACTGTTGGTACTAATGGAACAGTTCTACGCACAACAAATGGCGGAGTTAACTGGACAATCCAGTCAAGCGGAACAATGGCTGATCTCTGGGGAGTTTCCTTTACCGATGCAAACACAGGAACAACTGTTGGATCGAATGGAACGATCCTCCGCACAACAAACGGCGGTGTAAACTGGACAATCCAGTCAAGCGGGACAACGAATCATCTCTACGAAATTTTCTTCACTAGCGCAAGCACAGGTACTGCGGTAGGAGATTATGGAACGATCCTTCGTACAACCACGGGAGGCGTTTCTTTTATATCTGAAGAGCAGATAGATGGAATGCCAAAAGAGTTTTTTCTTTCACAGAATTATCCTAATCCCTTTAATCCAAGCACAAAAATCAGATACTCAATCCCACGAAGTTCTAATGTAGTGATTAAAACATTTGATGTTCTTGGGAACGAAATAGAAACATTAGTAAATGAAGAAAAATCTATTGGAACCTATGAAATAATCTGGTATGGAGAGCAACTACCAAGCGGTGTTTATTTCTATCAGTTAAGAGCTGGAGATTTTGTACAAACTAAGAAGATGATTCTGCTTAAGTAATTTTGGCTAAATATTTTTTAGAGCCCCGTCAAATCGGGGCTTATCTTTTAAAACTCATCCTCAACAAGCCAGCCTTGTGCTTTGTCAGTTGACATTTCCGAAATAAATCTTGATGGCTTCGAAAGTGTTATACCATCAATTCGGTTATACATATGCATCGGGTAAGTGACAAAAAGATTCTGCTTTGCACGAGTAGAAGCTACATACATCAATCTTCTTTCTTCCTCCAAAGATTCAAGACTTTCGGCAGCCCTCACGGAAGGGAAGTAACCTTCAACAGCGTGAATAACAAAAACAGAATGCCACTCTAATCCCTTCGCCGAGTGAATTGTGGAAAGCGTTAGAAATTCATCTTCCTTATCAGTTGCGTTAATATCAGTTACGCTATCTATAATTGGTTCAATTGCCATATCAGCAAGGAAAGATTCCAGCGAACGATAATTCTCGGAAATATTCTGTAGTGTTTCGAGGTCTTTACTTCGTTTGTTAAAATCATCATACTTGATTTTAAAGATAGGATGATAATAATCGAAAATCATTCCGACTAATTCGCTTGGAGGAGCCTGAGAGTTTCTCAGCTTGTAAAGAAAAACAAACAACTCTTTTATTTTTTCATAAGCGAATTGTTTCTTTGTGCCAGGATTTTCATCAATGGTAAGTCTTGCTGTGGCGAGTTCATCTAAAATCCGCTGAGCAGTTTTTGGTCCAACACCCTCGTGAAGCAATAGAACTCTGTACCAGCTAACAATATCTCTTGGATTAGAAGCAATTCTCAGGAAGGCAAGCACATCTTTTACGTGAGCACTCTCAATAAATTTTATTCCGCCGAACTTCTGAAAAGGAATTCCTGCTTTAGCTAATTCGATTTCAAGATCAAATGAAAAAAACGAAGAACGAAAAAGTACAGCAATGTCTTTAAGACTTACACCTTCCTCCTGAAGTTCAAGAATTTTTTCAACAATAAATTTGGATTGCATATTTTCATTTGCGGCAGCAACAATGAAAGGAAGTTCACCGCCGTGTCGTCGTGTATAGAGAACTTTAGTGTACTTCTCAATTGCACCATCATAAATGTGATTTGCAAAATCAAGTATAGTTTGAACGCTTCTGTAATTCTCTTCGATCTTAATTATCTCTGCGTTCGGAAACAGCTTTGGGAATTCCATTATGTTTTTGAAGTTCGCCCCGCGGAAAGAATAAATTGACTGTGCATCATCTCCGACGACCATAACATTTCCATTGTGTCCTGCTAATCCTTTTACAATATCCGCCTGAAGTTTGTTTGTGTCCTGGTATTCATCAACCATTAAAAAATTAATTGATGAGAGAAGATTTTTGGAGGCAGCATTTTCGCTGGAAAGAAAATCTCTCAGATAAAGCAGCAGATCGTCATAATCCAGCAGGTTATTTCTTCTTTTGTAGTCAATGTAGATTTTTTGAATTTTTAATATCTCGTCAAGTTCCTGAAGGAAGTGAGGATATTCTTCTTCGATTATTAGTTGAACAGGTTTTTCTGTGTTTGCTGAAAAGCTGTAAATCTTATTAAGAGTTTCTTTCTTGGGGAATCGTCTTTCCTTGCTGATTAATCCTTCCTGTGAACGGATTAGATTAATAATGTCTTCACTGTCTCCCTGGTCGAGAATTGTAAAGTTCGAATCGAGTCCTGCGGCCTTGGAATATTTTCTTAAAGTTATATTTGCAAAAGAATGAAACGTGCCGCCTCGAATTTTTGAGCAGCGATCATCCAGCAAAACTGAAGCGCGTTTCAACATTTCGTTTGCAGCTTTTCGTGTAAATGTTAAAAGCAAAATTGAGGTCGGATCGTAACCTGATTCAATTAATCGTGCGACTCGATAAACAAGTGTTCTTGTTTTTCCAGTTCCTGCGCCTGCAATGATCAAGTAAGCACCATTGACGGCTGATACAGCTTCATATTGGGATGGATTTAATTCCTGCTGATAATTAATTGCAAAACGGGATTCGTCAACTTTTTTCTCGAATCCCGTTTTACCAACTCGTGTGAGTATATATTTCTTTTGATTCATCTGCGAAGTGCTTTTGGCTTACCCAATATTTCTGAGAAAATAATGTATTCTTTCAGTGTTGATGGATTTGTGATTTTAGATTTCACTGTTAATGCTATACTGCTGAGTGCAGTTTCTTTCCTAACCAGTGATTCTTCAAAACTGGCTGCTTGCCTCTCAATGCCTGAATCAACACGAGCCATTCTTTTTTTAACTTCTGCTTTTTTCTGCTCCCAATCCTCAACCAAATGCTCAGATTCGGTACGCTCCTGCCAAATTTCCCTTCTTGTTTGCTCCTCCAAATGAGTAATCTTCTTCGGTGGCTCCTGCGGAACTGGAATTTCCTGTTTCGTTGGTTCAGTTCCAACTTTAAAGAAAACTTCAAGCTCCTTTAGAATGTCATATTCTTCTTTCTGTTGTGTTTGAGGAACAGTAACTTCGGCTTGTTCAGTCTGATAATAATCTTCTTGCTGAGGCTGCCGCACAGGAGGCTTCTGCTGCTGCTGTTTCTTCTTTTTGAAGATGCTGCTCAGAAAGCTGATAATAATTATCACATAAATTAATATTTCGAATAAATTGTCCATTCAGTTCTTGGTTAGTGGTTATTTGTTCTAGTTTTCTCGTTAATGGTTTTAGTTGTTTTGTTTATTCTCATTCTTCATTTTCTTTTCAATCTCATTAAGATTTAGAAATTTTATATATGCATTCGTACCCTTTAAAAGAATTGTATACTTGTCAGCAATATTTTTTGCAACTTCTTCTGAAAGAAATTTTTTCCTTGCTGATTTAAGCATCCCCCTTTTTGTTTCTTCTGCCTCGCCTTTGGCAATACTTAAAAACCTCGTCTTCTCTTTTACCGTTGTTTTATGATAACTTTCAGCAATATTATCTGAAACAGAAGAAGATGACCGTCTCAATTGGTCAACACTTCTGAAAATTTCTTTGTTACCTCGAAAACCTCAACTTCTAAATCCTCTGCTAATTTATATATCCAAAGGTTCTCTAATCCTGTAGCCATTTTGGTTTATGGTTTCTTGGTTAATAGTCTTGGTTTCTTAGTTTATTGTTATTGAATTATTGTAAATCAAATCATTTATTCGAGTATATTTTCAACATCAATAATAGATTTAAAACTGAATCAAAACTAAAAACCGTGTAACGATAACTATCAACCAATAAACTAATAACTAAGTCTGTTTCTTCTTATCATCAGGTTTTGCTATCGAATCACGCATATCAGTATCAGCCTGAATATTTTTTAGCTGATAGTAATCCATAATACCAAGTCTCCCACTTCTAAATGCTTCTGCAATTGCTCTTGGAACTTCAGCTTCAGCTTCAACAACTCTTGCCCTCTGCTTTGCAACTTCAGCAATGTTTTCCTGTTCACTTGCAACTGCGGCTGCTCTTCTTTCTTCTGCTTTAGCTCTCGCAACTTTTAAATCTGCTTCTGCCTGGTCGGTTTGAAGCATTGCACCAATATTTTGTCCGATATCAACATCAGCAATATCAATTGATAAAATTTCGAATGCAGTTCCTGAGTCTAATCCTTTTGCCAAGACACTTTTAGAAATTTTATCGGGATTCTCTAAAACTTCTTTGTGCGAATTACTTGAACCTATAGTTGAAACAATTCCTTCACCAACTCTTGCAAGAACTGTTGCTTCACCGGCACCACCTACTAACCTCTCAATGTTTGCCCTTACCGTTACTCTTGCGATAGCCTTTAATTGAATACCATCTTTTGCAACTGCAGCAACAAGAGGTGTCTCAATTACTTTAGGAATAACTGACATTTTAACTGCTTCCAGAACGTCTCTTCCGGCAAGATCAATTGCTGCAGCACGCTCAAATGGCAAATTAATATTTGCTTTGTCCGCAGAAATAAGAGCTGCCACAACTTTCTTAACATTTCCACCAGCAAGGTAATGTGCTTCAAGCATTCCCATATCTAAAGCTAATCCAGCTTTTGTTGCATTGATCATACTGTCAACGATGACACTTGGTGGTACTCTTCTCAATCTCATTCCGATCAAATCACGAAAAATTCTGATCTTGACTCCTGATGAAATTGCAGCAATGTATAATCTCACCGGAACAAAGTAAAGGATTAAAATTAAGAAAAGAATTATTGCAATAATTATTACTAAAGATAGTCCAGGTACAGCTTCCATTTTTTCTCCAAATTTTTATTTTTTTTACTTTGGCAATATAGGTCTTTAAAAAGTAAATTTCTCGGTTAATTGGTTTCAAGAAATCAGTATGCGTGTCATACATTCCGATGATCTGATGCACAATCTGACTTAGTGACGAATTAATGGCAAGATTATCATCTCAACTTGAATTGTCAGAAAAAAAATTACCGCCGTTTCTACTTTAATCCCATTATTTACGTAAGCCCTAATGGCACTCATTTTGTCCTTCTCAATCTCTTTGGCGGAAATAATGCATTGCGATTACCTGTAAACTGGGATATTATTGCCTTAGTCATAATTACCAGGATGAAATATTCTTAATTATTATGTTTATATTAGTTGAACTTTTAGCGGGGAAAAGTGGTTTTTAGTACATAATCAAGAAGGAAAACTATAAATGGATGGAAATTTCTCGGATAGATTGCAGGATGTGATAAGATTAAGCCGTGAGGAAGCTCTAAGGCTTGGGCATGATTACATCGGCACCGAACATCTTCTTTTAGGAATTATAAGAGAAGGGCAGGGTGTTGCTGTTAGAATATTGCGCAATCTTGATTGTGATTTATTGAAATTGAAGAAAGCAATTGAAGATACAGTAAGAACTTCGGGTGGAACATTAACGATTGGAAATATTCCTCTTACCAAGCAGGCAGAAAAAGTTTTAAAGATAACACAGATCGAATCTAAAATTTATAAAGCAGATGTTATTGGAACTGAGCATTTGATCCTTTCACTTTTAAGAGATGAAGATAATATTGCTACACAAATACTTCATCAGTTTAATATAACTTACGATTCAGCACGTTCAGAATTGAACTCTCTCTTGAGCAGCAAAGGAAGCAAAGATGCCGGAACTACCAAAGCAGTACCTCCGGATAGAAAAACAGACAAAACTAAAACTCCAGTGCTCGATAATTTTGGCAGAGATTTGACCAAGCTTGCAATTGATGACAAGCTTGATCCCGTTGTTGGCAGAGAAAAAGAGATTGAAAGAGTTGCTCAAATTTTAAGTAGAAGAAAGAAAAATAATCCTGTACTGATTGGCGAACCGGGAGTTGGTAAAACTGCAATTGCAGAGGGTTTAGCTTTGAGGATTATTCAGAAAAAAGTGCCGAGAACTTTACAGGATAAAAGAGTTGTTACTCTTGATCTTGCAGGACTTGTCGCCGGTACAAAATACCGCGGTCAGTTTGAAGAAAGAATGAAAGCTTTGATGAACGAACTGGAAAAAGCAAGAGATGTTATTTTATTTATTGATGAATTGCATACAATAGTCGGTGCAGGAGGAGCTTCTGGTTCTCTGGATGCATCAAATATGTTCAAGCCTGCACTTTCACGAGGAGATATTCAGTGCATTGGTGCAACTACTCTCGATGAATATCGTAAGCACATTGAAACTGACGGTGCATTGGACAGACGATTCCAAAAAGTTATGATTGATCCGCCATCCTACGATGAAACAAGACAAATACTTGAAAAAATAAAATTCAAATATGAAGAACATCATCACGTAAAATATTCTGATGCTGCGATTGATTCTGCGGTTAAACTTAGCAACAGATACATTACAGATAGACACTTACCGGATAAGGCAATTGATGTTCTTGATGAAGCAGGTTCAAGAGTGCATATGGGTAACTTTGAAGTTCCGGAAGAAATTCTTGATCTGGAAGAAGAAATAGAACAGGTAAGAAGAGAAAAAGCTGCGGTTGTGAAAAGACAGGATTATGAAGAAGCCGCTCGACTCAGAGACAAAGAAAGAAATCTTCAGGCAGATCTTGAATCAACAAAAAGAGAATGGGATGCTAAGACCAAAGATATCGTTCACGATGTTAACGAAGAAGATATCGCTACAGTTGTGTCGATGATGACGGGTATTCCTGTTAACCGTATTGCTCAGACAGAATCGGAAAAACTTCTGAAGATGGACAATTCACTTAAGCAGTTTATCGTTGGGCAGGATGAAGCGATCTCAAAACTTACTAAAGCAATCAGAAGAACAAGAGCAGGACTCAAAAGCCCAAACCGACCAATTGGAAGTTTTATTTTCTTAGGGCCAACCGGTGTTGGAAAGACAGAACTCTGCAAAGCTCTTGCAAGATATCTGTTCGATTCTGAAGATTCGCTTGTTAGAATTGACATGAGCGAGTATATGGAGAAGTTTTCTGTATCACGGCTTGTTGGCGCACCTCCCGGATACGTTGGTTACGAAGAAGGCGGTCAGCTTACTGAAAAAGTAAGAAGGAAACCTTATTCAGTTGTTTTGTTTGATGAAATTGAAAAAGCTCATCCTGATATTTTCAGCATTCTGCTTCAGGTATTAGATGATGGAATCCTGACAGACAGTCTTGGAAGAAAAGTAGATTTCCGTAATACGATTATTATAATGACTTCCAATGTTGGAACAAGAGATATTAAGGAACTCAGTTCTTTTGGATTTGCCGATTCAAAACCAAAAGATCATTATGATAAGATGAAAGACACAGTTGAAGAGGCAATGAGGAAACTTTTCAATCCGGAATTTCTGAACAGGATTGATGATACCATCGTCTTTAGAAATCTTGACAAAGAAGATATAATGCAGATCATCGGCATTGAAATAAAAGATTTGTATAAGAATCTTGAAGAGAACAAGATGGATTTGATTCTTGATCAGTCGGCAAAAGAATTTTTAGTTAACAAAGGCTTTGATGAAAAGTTTGGTGCAAGACCTTTGAGAAGAGCAATTCAGAAATACATTGAAGATCCTCTGGCAGAGGAAATTCTCAGAGGTTCATTTAAAGAAGGAACAAAGATAATTTCAAAGCACGTTGAAGGTGCAGACGATCTTGTGTTTTATGATGAATCACTTGAAGTTGCAAAACCTGGTGAAGAAACAAAAACACCGGGACAAGTGGGAAACTAATATTCAATAGTGAAACAAATAATTTTCAAAAAGCGTATTTTGCAGATACGCTTTTTTATTTTCAAGAAATGACTGAGGAGGAACTATGTCACTATTAACCCCAGATGAAATAACAAAAAATCTTTCTTCCTTATCCGGCTGGGTGCAGGAAGGAAATCAAATCGCAAAACTATTCCAGTTAAAAGATTTTGTTGAAGCGCTTACTTTTGTAAACAAAGTTGGTGCAGAAGCAGAGAAGATGAACCATCATCCGGACATATTCATTCATTCCTGGAATAAAGTTAAGATCACAATCTCTACTCACAGCGAAGGCGGCATTACAAAAAAAGATTTTCAGCTTGCAGAAAAAATTGAAGGACTTAAATAATTATGACAGAATCGGAAATACTCAATATCTTCAAAAAATCTGGTGCTCTTCTCACGGGACATTTTCTTTTGACATCAGGAAGACACAGTGACAGGTATTTTCAATGTGCAAAGGTTCTCCAGTATCCTGAATACACAGAACTGCTTTGCAAAATGATAGCAGACTATTTTAGAAATTCTAATGCTGATACGGTTATTGCACCAGCAATGGGTGGACTTGTAGTCGGACAAGAAGTTGCTCGTCAATTGAACAAAAGATTCATCTTTGCTGAAAGAGAAGACAAAAAACTTTCACTGAGAAGGGGATTTACTCTCGATGATAATGAAAAAGTTCTCGTTTGTGAAGATGTTGTTACAACAGGGGGCTCTGTCTTTGAAGTTATTGACATAGTGAAAAGCAACAACGCACAGGTTGTCGGAGTTGGTTTCATCGTTGATAGAAGTAATGGCAAAGTCGATTTCAAATTTCCTCAATTCAGCACATTGAAAATGGAAGTTGTTTCATATCTGCCCGATGAATGTCCGCTATGCAGAGAAGATATTGAGCTTGTGAAACCGGGTTCACGGAAGGTGAAAGTATAAATTAGATACGCCGGATTTCTGAAATCCGGCAAATCTTTTTTAAACCTGCGAGGACGCAGGTTAGAGCATTGAGATGTTTTGATTGCTCTGCTCAACCCAGCGTCCTCGCTGGGGAATGACTAAAATATGCACTAATTAAACAAGAAGCTTCTGACTTTATTATTCCTTGCCTGCCTTGGCTTAAGACAGGTTCATTATTTCATATTTGATTTGAATGATGAACGCCGAACCTGTCTTTCCGGTAGACAGGCAAAGAATATTGAATGTTGAAGTATTTGTGTTTTCATTTTACTTCTATCTTTATCGCTTCACTCAAAACTCCTATCTTTGAGTTGTTAATTTTTCAGTTACAGATACTATCCCTCAAAGGGATAGTATCTGTTGTGTTTCACACAAAGGAGACTAATATGAAAATTCTTATTTATTTTATTTTAATTTCCTTATCAATATATCCGCAAATTAATTTTAACGATTATTTTGATAACAAAACTCTTCGTCTCGATTATTTTCATACTGGTGATAAAGAAAATGACTTTTACTCAATTGATGAGCTGATTGAAGAGCCCTACTGGGGCGGATCAAAAGTAAACCTGATTGATAAATTCAATTACGGTAAATACAAGTTTGAAGTTTACGATGCTGCAAGTAATCAGCTTATCTATTCAAGAGGTTATTCAACTATCTTTAATGAATGGCAAACCACTGAAGAAGCAAAACAAACCACAAGAACCTTCAGCGAAACGGTTACTTTCCCATTTCCTAAAATTTCGGTAGTTGTAAAATTTTATGCTGCGAACAGGAAAAACGAATGGATACAAAAGTTTGAGTATGAAGTAAATCCTGAAAATTATTTTATTAAGCCCGAACGAATTTCAGAATACAAAAAA
>DATIJX010000132.1:0-14640 GCA_035478175.1 Ignavibacteriaceae bacterium | reverse complement strand
AGCAAGTTAACCTGGCTTCATTATAAAATCTTCTCTACTTCTGCTCTATAGTCTACCAAACATTAAAATCTCTTACTAATTACTTATATTTTGAACAAGTATTAATTCTTTATTATCAATGCTGAAATTATATAATACACTAACAAAGCAAGTTGAGGAATTTGTTCCGCTGAATCCGCCGAATGTTGGAATGTACATCTGCGGACCTACCGTTTATGATTACTTCCACATTGGTAATGCACGGACTTTCATAATGGCAGATGTTATCAGAAGATATCTTGAGTATAAGGGATACAACGTTAGATATGCTATGAACTTGACTGATATTGATGATAAGATCATTAAAAAATCTATTGAGGAAAAAGTTCCAGCCAGTGATGTTGCAAAAAAATATTCAGATGCTTTTTTTGAAGACATAAAAAGGTTAAGGATTAAGCCAGCGACAATCTATCCAAGAGCAACAGAAAATATTGATGAAATTCTTGCGATGATAAAAGCACTTGTTGATAATGGTACCGCTTACAATGTTGATGGCAACGTTTTTTATAATGTTTCATCATTCAAACAATACGGCAAGTTGAGCGGTAAAAAAATTGATGAGCTTGAAGTCGGTGCAAGAGTTGAAGTTATGGAAGAAAAGCAGAATCCGCTTGATTTTGCTCTTTGGAAAAAGTCAAAAGAAGGTGAACCATTCTGGAAAAGCGAGTGGGGGAATGGAAGACCCGGCTGGCATATAGAATGTTCAGCTATGAGCTGTAAGCATCTTGGTGAAACATTTGACATTCATGCCGGTGGTAATGATCTGATTTTCCCACATCACGAAAATGAAATTGCACAGAGTGAAGCTGCAACTAAAAAGCCTTTTGTTAAGTACTGGCTTCATTTCGGATTTCTTAATATCAACAAAGAAAAAATGTCAAAGTCTCTTGGCAACTTTTTCACTGCGAGGGAAGTGCTGGCAAAATATTCTGCTGAATCAATACGACTCTTCTTTGCGCAAGCTCATTATAGAGGTCCGGTTGATTTCACAAGCGAATTGCTTGATGGTGCTGAAAAAGGCCTGGAGAAGTTGAAAAACCTTCGTTTAACAATTGAAACGGCTATAAATAAGAACAAATCGGGCGGCGTTGATCCCGGTTTCGATTTTCAGGATTTTGAAAAACGTTTTAAGGATGCTCTCGATGATGATTTTAATACACCACAAGCAGTTGCAGTCATTTTTGATTTTGTAAAGGAAGCCAACAGAACCATTGCTGAAAAGGAAAATATTCATTTTAATTTTTATATTGCTGTTAAGAATTTTTTAAGCAAAACAGCGGACGATGTATTGGGAATAATTTCTTTCGAGGAAAAGGAAATGAAACAAGACTCATTGCTCGAAAATGAACTTATAAAAATGTTAATCGATATCAGGCTTAAAGCTAAGAACGAAAAGAATTTCCAATTAGCTGATGACATCAGAAAAAAGTTAGAGAACCTTGGTATTACTCTTAAAGATACAAAGGAGGGAACGGATTTTTTTAAACGTGATTAGCATAAAAAGTTAAACTTTCTGTTTAAGGAGAACGTGATGCAAAAAAAAACAGGAGTATTATCTTCAATTCTTTATATTGAAGACGATAACATAAGCCGTGAAATAGTCAGTATGTTCTTGAAAGATTATTTTATGGTTGATACTGCGACTGAATCTTCAGAAGCAATTAATAAAATTAATAAGAATCGCTATGCAATTATTTTATTAGATATTAGTCTCTGCAAGGGCTTGAATGGTTTGGAACTTGCCAGGGAGATTAAAAAAATGAAAAATTACAAGGATATTCCTATTATTGCAGTTACCGCCCATGCATTTAAAGAGGATGAAGATCGAATACTTAAAAGTGGTTTTACGCATTACATGTCTAAGCCATTCACAAAAACTTCTCTTCTTGAAAAAATTAACAAAGCACTGGGAAAGTAATCAACTGTCCGTTTTGAAAATATTTCCGCCGCACAAAATAAGATTTGGATCAAGAATTTGTTTTATTTTCCACATTTCACTCATTACTTTCTCGTCATATAGTTCATAAAGCAACGCTTTTTTATTTTTTCCAACACCGTGCTCTGCTGCGAATGTCCCTCCTGATTTGATTGCAGAGAGACACATACTGTTATAAAGCTTTTTTGCCGTCTCGAATTCTTCAGGATTCTTTGGCAGCATATTCAAGTGAATATGTGAGTTGCCGAAGTGACCGTAAATAACGTAGTCCAAGCCGGCTTTGTTCACATCATTCTTTAGTTGATAATAAAAATTTTTCAACTCTTTATTAGGTACAGCAAAATCAGTACCCAGCTTTCTCAAATTACGCGATGAAATAAACTCATTAACTTTAGTAGAAATCCTGTGCCGGAATTCTACGAATTTTAATTTATCCTTTTCGTTCATTGCAATCCAGGAATGTTCAAGATCACCGTAGTGTTTTTCTACTAAGTTAATCCACAAGTCAGTTATCTGATTGCTTGAATCTTCATCAACTTCCTGCTCAAACCATACTGCTGATTCTGCATCTGGGGGAATATTTGGAAAGTCGTCTCTCAAAAAATCAAGTGCAAATTTGTCAAAGTACTCTAATGCAAGTGCATCAATGGCAAAATGTGATTTATTTTTTCTTGAATTGTAAGAATCGTTCCTTGATTCTTCAATGAAGTTTAATCCGCTGTCTTCAGAATTAAAGAATATCACGGCAGAAAGTACCATTTGAGGAGCTGGCAGCAGTTTCAACTTTAGCTTTGTTAATATTCCCAGAGTACCCTCCGAACCAATGAATAAATCAATTGCATCCATACTTTCCCGGCAGAAATAACCAGCAGTATTTTTTGTGGGAAGAGATTTAACGGAGGGAATTTTTAATTCAATTCTTTTCTGATTAGTAGTTGTAATGGACAAATCAAATTTCTGCGCAAAGTTTTGACCTCTTTCCAAAACAAGTAGATCACCGGTTGGTAAAACTATTTCTATCCCCATTACAAAATCCCTTGTGGGGCCGTACTTAAATGTCTTTGAACCGGATGCATTTGTTGCAACTGTTCCACCTAAAAAACAATTAAGCTCGGTTGGATCGGGTGGATAGTAAAGTTTCTTAGGCTTAAGTTCTTTCAGAAAGTCAGAAAGCAGAACACCGGGCTCAACAATTGCAAATTTTTCTTCTTCATTAATTTCCAAAATTCTATTCATCTTTTCGGTTGAAAGAACAATCCCGCCGTTTGGAACACTTCCTCCTGACAGACCTGTTCTGTTTCCGCAGACTGTAACTTTTGTTTTTTCATCATAAGCCCGCTTCAGTATTGCAACCACATCATTGGTATTTTCCGGATAAACAACTGAGTCACAGAAGCCTATTGTGTTTGAAGCATCCTTTAAATAGTCCTGGATTTCGTTCTGTTCAGTTTTTGTAATCATTCGTACTGTGTTTTATAAAGTGTATGTTCGAGTAATTTTAGTTCGGACAAATAAAATTCATACAAACTATTGGTGTTATTCGTTTCGTTTCTCAAATCAAATTTAACAGAATGTTGAACAATTTTAAATAACTTTTCAACACCTGAATCTATATCAATCATTGGGAATGAAGTATCCCTTAAATGATGTATTAACTTAAGAGTTTCGAATGCATCAAACCAATTTTTCCTCTGGTAATCGAGCTGTTTCAGGGACTTACTGTTCTCTAAAATTTTTTCCCAATCATTGCTGAATCCACGACTTTCAAGAAAGTTGTAAAGTTCCGGATGAATTATTTTTGTTTCTTTTAAGATTAAGCTTGGATTTAATGACAAATCGGAATTTAATAACTCTAACCAGTCTTTAAGAATAATGTAAACATCAGCATCATAAAGAAAAATATTTTTCTTATTTGAAGAAATATCATTCATCGTTCTGCCGGTACCAAATGGTACCCGCCACGATTCTCTTGCTGATGGTCTGACTTTTGTTGAGCCGATCCGATTTATCGTGTAATGCTTTGCTAATTTTTGAAGAAAATAAAAATCCTCGGCCGCCTTTTTTGTATTCATTCCTCCAACTTTAATGTAAGCTTCATGATCACAAACAATGGTTGAACCTATATTATGATATCCATATGGAGATTTTGCGAATAAAAGTCCTGCAACATAATGTCTTAAAAATATTTCGTAGGAAATGATTCCCAACCTGTTAATTCCTTCTTCTGAAAGATTATGTTCAAAGTCAATTGTGGCTGCCGAAACATTTTCCTTCCTGAAAAAGAAACTTATTTCGGAAAGATAATTTTCTTCAACAACGCAATCGGCATCCAAAGATATTATTATTTTCTTGCCTGGGGTAGAGTAGTCAAAAACCCGCAAGGCTGTATCCATCCCAATTTTTCTTGCAAGACCAACCCCTCCCTCATCATCATTAAATTCTTTCCCTTCAGAAGCTGCATCAATCAATCCAATCTTTATTCCAGATTGGATAATTTGATTTGAAAGCTGATCAGAAGGATTTCCCCTCATCAATGCTCTCAGAAACTTTAAGCTGGATTTATTATCATCTTTAACTTCTTGTTGAGATGAAATAGAATTATTTATAACCAAAATTACAATCGACTTTTGTAAACTAGATTTCTCATTCTGAGCAAGCGACAGTAAAACTCTTTGGATATTCTCAAATTCACAAATAGCAGGAATGACAATAGCAGCTTGTATTCCTGAAAATTCATTCCATTCAAAATCCCATTGCTTTAAAGATTTTTTCTCAAGGTAATCGACTACTTTTTCAGGATATACTTTTAGCATTATTTAATTGTGAGTTCACGAAGTTTTTTATTGCAGTATAATCGGGAGGAAACCAATTTATCTTTACACCTTCTTTTTCCATTTTTCTAAACCAGGTCATCTGTCTTTTTGCAAAATTATGAATTGCACTGTTCAATTTTTGGAACATATCATTATAATTTAACTTACCATCAATGTATTGAGAAACATATTTATACTCTAAGCCAAAGTAATTAAGCTTCTCCAATGACACTCCCTTTCGAAGCAGCTCTTCTACCTCCTCAATCATTCCTGCTGCTAATCTTTGTTTTAATCTTTCGGTGATTCTTCTTTTTGTTTCTTCGCGCTTTGAATTAATCCCAATATTCAATGATTGAACGTTATGCAAAGATTGATTTACTTTTTCTTTTGCTCTTTCAATCAAAATTGCTTTTATGAGACGATCTTTACTTGTAAGGTCAGTTATGTTATGAAGTTTAGGTTTAAGCTTAATTAAAGTTTTCTTCAATTGGGCAAAGCTTAGGTGACTTAACGTTTTTAATTCATTATCATCATCAATTTCAGGGAGTTGATATGATTGAAGAATAGCACTGATGTACAATCCTGTTCCTCCAACCAAAATTGGAAATTTGTCTTTGCTCTTAATTTCATCAAATGCAAAATGAAAATCCTTTGTGAACCGAAAAAGATTATATTCTTCGAATGGTTCCGCGATATCAATCAGGCGATATTTAACATTATTTTTTTGGAATTCGATCAGGTCTTTGCCAGTACCAATATCCATTCCTTTGTAAACCTGTCTTGAATCTGCAGATATTATTTCGCCGTTAAAATCATTTGCAAGTTGTGCAGCTATGCTTGTTTTACCAGAAGCAGTTGGACCCAGGATGGTGATTAAATCATAAAACATTCAATTGAAAAATTCTTATCTGAGTTGGTTATCAATTGTCCTTGTTTTCTGCCTGAACAACCGGTAGTGTAATTCGGAAAGTTGAACCGTTACCTTTTATGCTTTCAAGATTAAGTTGACCTGAATGATAATGGATTAATTTTTTTGCAAGAAGTAATTTCATATCGTCATCTTTAAAGCTTTTACCGGAATAGTAATACTCCTGTATATCACCCTCAGGTTCAGTTAAAGATCCTTTACCTTCATTTTGAATAGAAATTGTTATCAACCCCTCAGTAAATTCTGTTCCAAAATAAATCTTGCCACCTTTACGGCAATCATCACAACTTGCTTTTATTAATTGAAATATACCGGTATAGAATTTTGCCCGGTCAATATTCACTATAGCACTCTCCCCAATTTTTTTAAAAAGTTTTACGTCCCTGGCTTCACAGTATTCGGAGAGAAGTTCAAGTATATCATCAATAAATTCATTGAAGTGAATGTTACTGCCTCCTGGTTTCAACTCGTCAATTAACGAGATAAAAAGAGTTTCGGAAATATCTTCAACTGAATGAGCCTGCTTTTGAAGCATCCTGATTATGTCATCTGCTTCTGTAGGAAGTTTTTTTGCGCTTAAGATTTCAGTATAATTATTAATGATAGTAAGAGGAACTTTAATTTCATCGGTTATTAATTCACGAAGCCTGTTCCCTGAATTTTGCTTTTCTTCCTTTATAAGCACTTCCAATAACTTGGTTCTCTCTATTGCTGTTTCTATCTGTTTGCTCATCATTGCCAGGTTGGAAATATCTTCTTCAGTAAATTTTTTATTTTCTCTTGCAAATTGAATTACAGCAATTGTTTCTCCATTGTCGCTCACTACAGGGAAATAAACAATCCTTTTTAATCTCGCGGATCCGGGCTGGTCTATTTTAGCATTGAAGCGACTATCTTCCGTTGGTCTTTCAAAATTCAGAATTTTCTTCTGCAACGCACAGCTTCCAGTTAAACCTTCGGACAGGGGATATTGCTCCTGTTTGAGTTTATCTCCTTCTCCAAATATCTTCTGTATTGATGATAGTTTTTCATCAATTAATACCATATCCACACCTTCAGCATTAATAAGATCCTTTACAGCACGCTTTGCGTTTATTACAAGTTCGCCGATGCTTATGCTGCTGAAAATTCTGTCAATGCCGGCAAAAATCTTTCTTACAACTTCTCTATTAATTCCGGTTTCAACTGGTATTGTTGGTTTGTTTTTTTCAGATTTGGAATCAGCTACTATTTCATCAGACAGTTTGATCGACTTTTTCTGTTCCGCAACCTCAGTATTTAAAGGAGTTTTAGATTCCTCAATCTGCCAATTCTTATAGTCGGAAGGATCTTCAAGCAGTTCTTTTTTAAGTTGTTCCTGATCATTGCTTTGAACATTTTCTTCCATTATAATTTCTTCTTCCGGCAGAGCATCATCTAATGATTCGAGATCTGGAAGAATCTGCTGCGTAACAACAGCCGGAGCTGAAAATGCTGCTGGCTTTTCATCTTTCAATGAATTTCCGGCGCTTGAAAAGGCTTTGAAACTTATAGGTTTTTTTCTATCCACAATATCAAATTTTCTCTCAAGGTCTATACTCACATCCGGAAGCTTTAACTCCCCATATTTTTTCAGGTTATTTTCAATAGCCGGGTTTTTGGAGGCAATATTTTTGAAAACAGCTTTGTCCAGACGGTAATATGTTAGTTTACTGAATGCTACTGCGGATGAAATTCTTCTGGTCTCATCGATAAGCTCTTTCTCACCGAAGAAATCGTTAAATATTCTGTTGCTCACATAATTATTACTGGAAAACTTGACTCTGATATCCCCTTTAATAACAAGGTATAGTGCATTACTTTGATCACCAGTCCTATAAATTATTTCCCCTTCTTTTGCTTCCCTTATTTCTTTTTGATCGAAGAATGAAGACAAGACGGAATCTTTTATTCCAGTAAATAATTTATTGTTCTTTATATCCTGTATCGTCTTATATATGGGCATGTATCAATTAACAAATATCTAAATATTATCCGTTACTAAAATTAGGTATCAGTTTATAAAAGTGCAAAGTTAAACTCTATGGTTTGCTTTAAGTATGAGTAACATAACCATAAAATCATTAGTTTTGAATCCTAAATTACTTAAAATCATCTTACTGATGGAAGAAAAAGAACTTATTCAAAAAGCACAATCCGGAGATAAACCGTCTCTGGCAGAATTAGTAAAGAAGTATGAGCAAACTATCTTCAATTTTGCATTTAAAATCTGCCGGGATAAAAATTATGCTGAACATATAATGCAGGAAACATTTTACAGCATGGTAAAATCGTTACATCAGTTTGACCACAATTCAAAGTTATCTACCTGGCTTTACAGGATAGTTGCGAACCATTGTCTTATGATGGCTCGTAAAGCTAAGAGCCGCTCATTTGTTTCTTTTGATGATGATGATAATTTATTTGAAGACAAGTATGCTGCTGATTGGAATTCGATACCATACAAAGAAACCGAAAATGATGAGTTAAAAAGTGTTCTTGACAAAGCGATACAAAACCTTTCACCGGATTACAGGATGGTCTTTTTATTGCGGGATGTTGAAGGTCTCTCAACAGAAGAGACCGCACAGGTGACTGAGCTTTCAATTCCTGCCGTTAAATCCAGACTTCATCGTGCACGGGCATTTTTAAGAAAAGAGATTAACGAGGCATTCAGCAGATGAAAAAGGAAAAAATAACCTGTAAGGAAGTGATGAAGCATGTTTGTGAAAGCCTAGGTGAAAAGTTAAACGATGAGAAATGTCTTGAGATAAGGAATCATCTGGATTCCTGCCCAAACTGCAAAGAATATTTTAAGTCAGTTGAGATTACCATAGAATGCTATCGCAAGTACAATGTAGAAGTTCCCGAAGAAGCTCATGGTCGCTTGATGAAAATGCTTGGATTGGAGGATTAAGATCTGCCTATTTATGAGTACAAATGCTCGAAGTGTAATGAGAAATTTGATGTTCTGCACAAATCAACTACAATCCAGGAGGATGTTCATTGTCCTGCTTGCGATTCAAAAGAAAATAAAAAACTATTTTCATCATTCAGTTCCACAACCAATAACAATGTAAGTCATACTGACAGCGGCTGCCAAAATGGAAGTTGCAGTATTCCCGCTGCCGGATGCACATCTGGTTTGTGCGGTTTGAATTAAAATTGCTTGGGGCTCTGAGCCGATTTCATTAACTAAGTACCAAAAACCGTCTCCTATTATTTTAATTTGCTGATAGCAAAAAATGATATTAATATTGCATGTGTACTAAATGATATTATTAAAGTAACTATGCGTTAGCTTTTAATTTTGAACTAAACCTGGAGCATCCGTTAAAAAATCTTTACTGCAATTCAAAAAAAAATAATTCCGTGTATAGTGAGCCATCCTTTTTGTTATAACCATCCTTCTTTGGTGTAATGGATGACTATAAATATGCCGCAGTAAAGATCTACAAAAGGAAATATCTCTTCAGCTAAGTGATTTAATGTATAAGTTACTCAACGAGTAGTAGTATCACTCTAAAGAATTTTTAACTGCATTTAACCAGTTATGGCAAGAATGTTAAAAAGGAGTTCCTTATGAAAATAATTTCACAGATTATTCTTACTCTGATATTTCTTTCCCACCAATTTACGTTTGCCGGAACAACCGGAAGACTTGCCGGAAGAGTTACCGACACTGCAACCGGCGAACCACTTCCTTTTGTCAACGTAGTGATTATGGGAACTACTCTTGGAGCTGCGACAGATATTGATGGTTACTATTCAATTATTAATATTCCGCCGGGGAACTACGTTGTGAAAGCATCTGCAATAGGATACAACAGCGTATCATTTCAGGATGTTAAAGTTTCAATTGATCTCACTACTACAATAGATTTTCAGTTATCTGAAGCTTCAGTTGAGTTAGGAGAGGAAGTCATCGTTATCGCTACTAAACCATTGGTTCGAATGGATTTAACTTCCACCACAGCAATTATCGGTGATGATGTAATCTCACAATTACCTGTAGCTGAAGTACAGGATGTTCTTAGACTTCAGGCTGGTGTTGTTATTTCCGGTGGGAATATACACATCAGAGGCGGAAGAGCCAATCAGATTGCTTATCAGATAGATGGAGTTTTAGTAACTGATGTCTATGATGGAAGCAGTGCTATTAATGTAAATCAGAATGCAATACAGGAATTGCAGGTTATAAGCGGCGCATTTAATGCTGAATACGGTCAGGCTCAATCTGGTGTTGTGAATTTAGTTACAAAAGATGGCAGCAATAATTTTGCTGGGAATGTACAGGCATATTCAGGCGATTATTTTTCTGATAAGACAGATGTATTTGAAAATATTGACGAAATTTCTCCTGTTGGTATAAGAAACTTTGAAGGCAGTTTGAGTGGCCCCATCATTGAGGATAATTTGTTCTTTTTTATTAATGGAAGATATTATTTTAATTCTGGTTCTCTATACGGAAGAAGAGCGTATCTGATTAGCGACAGAGCAATTGAAAATCCACAAACGCAGGAGCTGGAAGTTCAGGAGAATGGTGATGGTGCAGCTGTATCGATGAATGAAGATGAAAGAATTTACGGACAGGGTAAAGTAACATATAGATTATTCCAGGGATTGAAGCTAAGCTACAACTATCTTCTTGAGCAAAGAGACTATCAGGATTACGACCATTTCTACAAGCTTACGCCCGATAATAATCTTCAGAGATTTAATAAATCTTATACAAATATTTTTGCAATTAATCACGCTGTTTCAAACAGTAGCTTTTATACCCTAAACCTAAGTTATTCTTTTAAGGATTATCGTCAATATCTCTTCGAGGATATTTATACAGGTAATTCTGCTAAGCCAACTAACTACGAAGATAATTCGACAGTGGTAACTCCACCGTATAGTTTTGCCGTTGGTGGTACTAATAATAACCGCTTTGTTAGAAACACTGGCACATACGGTGCTAAACTAGATTGGACAACTCAGTTAAACCAGGAAATAAACTTGCAGTTTGGTGGTGATTATAGATATAACCAAATTTATCTCGAAAATATTACCCTGGTACCAATGCTTGATGCAAATGGAAGTAAGGTAACACCATATAATGTTGATTTACCTTCCTTTACTTCTACAGACTATGATACATATCAGCATGAACCGAATGAAATTTCAGGATACGTCCAGTCTAAGTTCGAAGCATTCAATCTTATTTTTAACTTAGGTTTAAGAGTAGATCATTTTCAACCGGATGGTGTTGTACTCAATGATGACCTGTCCGATGGCGGTATCAGATACACAATTGATGATCCAAACATTTACAATCCGCTCAAACCAAATAACAGGTTTAATGATTTGAATGGAAATGGTGTCCAGGATCCGGGAGAGACAACCAAGACCCTTCAGGAAAGAGAAGCATATTGGTATAAAGATGCCTCTTCCAAAACACAGGTTAGCCCGCGTGTTGGTTTAGCATTTCCGATTTCTGCTAACGGCGTAGTTCATTTTTCTTATGGACACTTTTTACAGCTTCCTCGCTATGAATATCTTTATCAAAATCCAAAATTCAAACTGGGAGTTAATTCCGGAAACGCTGGATTGTTTGGTAACTCTGATCTCGAACCTCAAAAAACGGTTAAAGGTGAAATCGGTGTGCAGCAGCAAATTGGTGATGATATGTCTGTGGATGCAACGGTCTTCTTTGAAGATTTCAGAAATCTGACCGGCACTCAAACACAGGATGTTGTTGTATTTGGTGGTGCTCAAACATACAGCCAATATATAAATTCAGATTTTGGTTATGCAAGAGGTTTCGTACTGAAATTTTCTAAAAGATTTTCTGGTGGATTAGCAGCATATGTGGACTATACTTTTTCTGATACTAAAGGTAATTCATCTGATCCAGCCGATTCAAGAAATGCTTCTCTTGGCGGTGCACTGCCCGAGACTTTTATTGCACCACTTAATTGGGATCAAACACATACAATTAATTTATCAGTGGCTTATACACAACCAAAAGATTGGGGATTTTCGGTTATTGGTAATTTCTTTTCCGGTCAACCTTACACACCGGCTGTAAATAAAAACACAAGAGTAACTCAGAATGCTTTTCCGCGAAACAGCGATAATAAACCTACTATTGTAAATGTAGATTTAAGAGTATATAAAGATTTTGAGATTTCAACCACTGTTATGACAGTCTTTTTAAGAGTGTTTAACTTATTTGATTTTGATAATCCGGTGAACATATACACAGACACCGGCGATCCTTACTTCACATTTGCAAAACTGGAAGCACAAAACATTAATCCAACTCTCTATAACAATACTTTAGATGAGTTGTACACTAATCCCACTTTCTTCTCTGAGCCAAGAAGAGTTGAAATTGGATTAGGCCTTAACTTTTAATTTTTCGTAAAGGTAGTCATGAAGAAAATATACATCGTATTAATAATCCTAATATCTGGATTCAACATATTAGCTCAACGTACAAGCGATCCAACATTACTAACAATTGGCTATCACACAGGAAACAGGGCAGGTATAACTTATTATAATGATGGTCAGATAGCTGGTATTAATACAGGTATTGATATCAGGGGCGAATGGCCTCTCGGTTCAGGTGAAAATTATATAGGTGATTGTATACCTCTAATTGGAGTTGAATTCATAAACACTCTTAATGATACGCTTCAGTCGGTTGTAATTTCCCGCGGACCGAGAAGAGGTCAGTTTGATGAGAAACACCCAAGCGGATATTTCTGGGGATGGAATCCAACGCCGGGCTTCAGAAATCCAAGCGTGACAGGTGTTGCAATGAGTCACCTGCCAAATACCTGGCCAGTTGAAGGATGGAATGATCCCATTGCAAGACTCTGGAAAGACGAGGATGGGAAAACTCAGTGGTTTGGTTATTTTGGAAGAGGTATTCAAAATGCTGACCAGGAATCTTTCTTCGAAGCTGATGATGATTGGGATGATGAATTTAATGGAAACTTTAAGCCTGACACTACCAAGTTGAACCGGAACGGCATGGCTCTTCGAATGAGACAAAGAGGTTTTCAATGGTCAAGTTTCTTAGCTGAAGATGCTATCTTCTGGTTATACGAAATTAATAATGATGGCACAACTCTTTATAAAAAAGCAAACTTTGGAACCGTTGTCGGAACACTTGCCGGAGGAGATGGTGACAGTCAGGATGATCTGGGATTTTTTGATGTTCAGGATTGGATAACATATTCCTGGGATAGTGACGGTATCGGAAATCGTGGACAGAAAGTTGGATATGTAGGTTATGCATTCCTTGAATCTCCGGGTAATCCGTTTGATGGTATTGATAATGATAATGATTCAAAATCCTCCTCACCAAGATTTGTTGCGTCTGATTTTAATGCCGTAATTTATAATGCCGGAAGCCAGGTTGTATTAATTTCAGATACAGTTGATGCTCAGGGATTACGAATTTATAAGCGCAGACTGCATACAGTTAAGGCAACAACTGATACAGTTTATTCCCTAGGTGTTAGATTCATTATTGAGCCAGGCGTGACCCAGTTTAGAGAGGGAAATGCAACACTTACAATTATAAATGGTCAGGAAGTTTTCATCCCGGATCCGTCTGCTAATGATGCCATAGATAATGATCTGGATGGCTTGGTTGATGAAAACCAGGCAACACATTATGAAACAAGAGTTAGAAGAGGGCTACCTGGTTTATCATATATAAATTATGTAACAGGCGCAGGTGAAAATGATCTTCTTATTGATGAAAGACGTGATAACGATATTGATGAAGATGAAGATTGGGATCCTCTGTTTGATGATGTTGGTGCAGACGGATTAGGACCTGATGATGATGGTTACCCGGGACCAGATCAGGGCGAGGGAGATGGGATTCCTACGCAGGGAGAACCAAACTTTGGCAGAACTGATCCAGATGAATCAGATCAAATTGGACTTACCGGATTTAACTTTTTTGAACTTCAGAGTGCACCAGATCTTAGTATAGATTCATCGCTTTGGAATAGAATGACCCCTGGAAGATTTGACGTAGTTCCTCCAACACCGCAGGATGGCGATTTTATTTATAGTTCGGGATTCTTCCCGCTGTTTCCAAAAACTGCTGAGCGGTTTTCAGTTTCACTTCTCTTCGGTGAAGATTTGGATGATATAGTCAAGAACAAAAAGATCGTGCAGCAGATTTATAATGCAGGTTATGCTTTTCCGCAGGCACCAAAAAAACCTGTAATTACTATTACACAAAATGATGGAAAAGTTGTTATTTACTGGGATGGTGCTGAAACTGAGAGTTCAAGAGACTTCGTTACCAAGCAGCAGGATTTTGAGGGCTATAAAATTTACAGAGCTACCGATGCAAACTTCAGGGATGCGAGAGTAATTACTAATGCACTTGGTGTTTTGACCTTTGATAAACCAATAGCCCAATATGATCTTTCTAATGAATATAGCGGCTTCTTCATCCCTAGTGCAGAATTGTTGGAAGCTTTTGGCGGAACAACATTTTATTTCGGTGAAAATAATGGAATTGTAAATCGCTTTGTCGATTCAACAGTTACTCCGGGAATTACATACTACTATGCTGTCTCGGCCTATGATCACGGAGATGGAACGCCTGATATATTTCCGGAAGAAAATTCTAAATTTATCTTCCGTTCTAACACTGGTGAAGTTATACTCGATGATAACACTGCCTTTATTACACCTGGCAGAAGACCGGCCGGTTACTCAAACGCTTTTCTTGATGATCTCACTAAATCAGATCCATTTTTTGGAACAGGTTATTCAGCGGTTGAAATCATAGATGAAGAACAGGTTAGAAACGGATTTAATTATCAGGTTGTTTTTGTAGATACCGGACTGACAGATCTAACTGCTAACTGGTCACTTCT
>DATIJX010000131.1:0-42421 GCA_035478175.1 Ignavibacteriaceae bacterium | reverse complement strand
AGATTTGCAGCAGTTTCGAAAGAAGCATTTTTATAATCGCCGATAGCCCTCATCATTGGTGGATGAAGTATGATAGGGTGGTTGTATTTTTTCAGTTCATCAACAATGAGATAAGCTTCGGCAACTCCGTCAAGAACCATATTAAGGTTGAACTCTTCAGCTAACCTTAATGCAGCCATAATATCTGCTGCTCGGTTAACTGAAAACAAAGCCCGGATTTCACCATTCAAAACTTTAAGCAGCGTTTCCATTTTAAGATCGCGTGCAGGTTTTTCCTCCGGTTTACTTTTCTTTAATTTGCTGTCGTATTCAATCGCTTTGTAGAATTCCTGTCTGAGCATTGCAACACCTTTTGAACGTGTGCCCGGCTTCTCATAATTGTTTTTGATTGAACTGCCCAGAGTAAAAGCAACCATTGACACAGAATCAATAACATAATCGGTGAAAGATTCGCTGTAAGTTTTAACTATCATTGTCTGCCCGCTTGCAAGTGCCCCGGGAGCGTGCCCGGTGTGAATTGTGGTAATTCCAAGACTCAAAAGATAATCTACCAGCTTATCATCTTTATTGTATGCATCAATTGCCCTGAGTTCCGGTTGAATCGCATCTGATTTTTCTAGTTGTTCCTGGTCGTGCTGATAGTTGTACAAGCCGGATAATCCGACAACAGAATGTGCATCAATTAATCCCGGGGTTATAATATTTCCTTCAATGATTTTATAATCCGATGGAATTGTTATTTGATTTTCACTCCCGACCGCTTCAATTTTATTATCCTTGATGAGAACAACACCGTTCTGAATCGCTTCGCCCGACATTGTATAGATTGTTTTTCCCTTCACTGCAATTTGCGCAGCCAGATCACAAGATATCGATATAATGAAAATTGTCATTAATAGAGTAAGATGAATTACCCTCCCCCTTCGGGGGAGATGGAGGGGTTCTTTCATTCATCACCTCCGCAGGTATGAGTGTACTGATAATCTCCGCGGAAAATTTCATAACCGCCGGTGTGATATTTATAATGTTCAGGATCCGAAATGTCAAAAACTTTTTCTCCTTCAACCCAGGTTTGTTCAACTTTCGTATAAATGCTGAATGGATTGCCTGATAGAATGATGAAGTCTGCATCTTTACCGGCTTCAAGTGAACCAACTCTTTCTTCCAGCCCAAGCATTCTGGCACCGGCGAGTGTTAAAGCTTCAAGAGTTTTCTTCTCACTCATTCCTGCTCTTATTCCGAACGCAGCTGAACGAATAAACATCCGGGAATCAAGTATCCAATCATCTGAATGAAAGGCAACATCAACTCCGGCTTTTTCAAGTTCAGCACCGTTTTTGAATAACAAATTTACCGTTTCAAGCTTTCCTCCCGGCGAATCAACGTTGATAATTGAACAGGGAACTTTTGCATCTGCAATTTCATCTGCAACTTTCCATCCCTCGCTAACGTGGTGAAGAACAACCTTGAAACCAAATTCTTCTTTCAATCTCAACACAGACATTATATCATCTGCACGGTGAGTGTGATGCTGAACGATTCTTTTCCCTTCAAGAACCTGAACAAGAGTTTCCATTTCGATATCACGTTTCGGCATTTTATCGGGATCCCCTTTTGCATTAATTAGTTTTTGCTGATACTCCTGCGCTTTAATAAAAAGTTGACGAATTATTGCAGCAGATTTTGATCTTGTTCCTGAGAATGGAGGATTACGAAGCGAATTGGTTCCGTTAGCCATTTTTAATCCGCCGCAAATATCATTTAGCACATCATCACAGTAAAGCATATCATTAATTGTATTGGCATTTTTTCTCAGCTTAAGGTAAACAGTTTGCCCGCTCATTAAGTGACCAGAACCCGGCATAACATTTACAGTTGTAATTCCTCCGGCAATTGCTTTTTTAAATGTGTCGCTTTTGGGATCAATAGCGTCGAGGATTCTGACATCAGGATGAGTTGTTGAAGACCTGTCGCCGCCGTCTCCTTCACCTATGTGTGAGTGTGTATCAACAAGACCGGGCATAATTATTTTTCCGCTGGCATCGATTATCTCAACTTCCGATGAAAGCTTTACAGCCTCTGCCGGTCCGACAGCTTCAATTTTACCTTTGTGAATTAACAGCACTCCATTTTCAATTTGATCTCCGGATATTGTAATAATTCTGGCGCCGGTAAACGCAATTGGTTTTTCCTGTGCCTGAGCACTCAGAATAGTGAAAAAGATAAGTAAGATTAACAAAATGTTAAATCCAGAAAAATTCATTTTATTCTTTCTTTGTTGATTATGACCCTGAATATTGGAAACGAAGTTAAGAAAATGGTCTGTAATATTCTAATGTATGAGACAGCAATTAAGGTATCCTTAAGTATTGCAATAACTTCCCAGGCATTTATATCTTCCTGCTGAATTAAACTTTGAAGATGTCGTTTACTTTTTTCAACTTTTTACCAGGGCGTGTCCAAAACCGCATTGCTGATTCCGTGAATACCTCGCTCAAGCTTCTGTAATTCTTCAGTTTTATTTGAGAAATAGTAAAGCTCATCAACGCTACCGAGAAGGAGATTAAAACCGTTAAAATCATTTAAGGTTGGTTTCAGTCTGTTGTAATATTCCTCTGGTGAACTGTCATTGATTAAAAAATCGAGAGTTAGATTACCGCGGGAAGGTGCATCGTTTCTGTAGTTTTTTAAATCTCTGAAATTTGTAATCGCTGCAAACCTTCCTTGTTTGGTGATTCCCATCCATGTTCCGCCTGCCTGTAGATCTTTCCCGGCTAGAAGATCAGGATGCTCTTTCCAGAATTCAGCCTGCTCGCTCGGTCGGTTGTAAAATTCATCCCTGTTCGTAGCAAAGATGAGTTTGTAATCTTCCAGAAAATTATTAGCAAAAACTATTAACCACATTTAGTTGTTAGTCATTAGTATTTAGTTATGGTTTTTAGTTATTTGTTTTAGTTCTTCAAATTAAGTTATTTCTGATTTGTTTCATTATTAGTTTATTTCTTTGTTATATTAAATTAACGGTCATCAAATTAAAGGTCGCTCCTACGGAGCTTAGGAGACTTTTAATTATTTAATTTAATTACAAACAGATCGTTCCTACAGAACTTCCGGGAACTCTTTAATTTCTATTGATAAATCATTTTGCGGGACTTCCTGAAATGATTCTTTTTTATTGAACATAGTGTGCCTTTCGAACCTACGTTCATTTTTACATTGACTTTATTAATAAGACAATTACTTTAGAACAAATCAAATTGAACTAAGATAACTAGCGAATAAATAAACACCATAGGTGTGTCCTGTTTGTAATAGAAATCCAAAACTAATTGAATGAGCTCCATAGGAGCGACCCAAAAAATTAATACAAATCACACTCGGATTATTTCTCTTTTATGTAAATCAGCGATTAGCGTGTTGTATCCTTCAAAAACTACAGCATCCCAGCCAAGTGTTTTTGCCGCATCGACGTATTCTTTAATATCATCAATATAAAAATGTTCCTCGGAAGGGAAGCCAGAAACTTCTTCAACTTTGCGGTAAATTTTTTCTTCGGGTTTCACTGCACCAACTTCGTGTGATAGAATCAGCTTATCAAAATATTTTAAGAACTCATATTTTTGCCAGCCATACTTTTGATGGATTGAATCAGTATTGGAAAGCAGAAATAAATTATAATCCTTATTTAGAATTGGCAAAAGCGAAATTACATCTTCGTTGAGAGAAAATATATCAGCATAATATTTTTTGAATGTTTCAGCATCGATTTTATGATCAACTACTTCCAGCATTTTTTTTACAAATTCGATTTCTGAAATTTTTCCTCTCTCAAAATCCCGATGGAAATGATAATTGGATTTATAAAACTCAATAAACCTGCTGCCCAATCCCTCTTCAATCCGGTTAAAAGCATCAATTGCCGGAGTGTAGTCAAAGGGTATCAGAACATTACCCAAATCAAAAACTATAGCGGAATAATTCTTGAATTTCATATCAGGATTTAGTTAAAAAATATTTGTGGGATCATATTATCCAGAAGTACCATATGCATGAAAGCATGATTGCATGAGCCTTTGCCTTCGCCTCCGCCTGATTTTCACAAGTGAGTCTACGGCAGCTCAAAAACACTATCATCCAGACCAGTATTAATATCTATACTGGTAACGGTCAGATCAATTTCCTGCAGGCCAAAATATTGTTTAATTGTGAAAGGGAACTTTTGACCATCTACTTCGCGGTAATCAGAGAAGAAAGTTTCCTGTTCGAACAATCCTTGTTTAGTTTGAATTTCTTTTGTCTCTTTGAACTTCAAATCAGTTTCCATGCTGTAATATTGAAACCATCGGATACCTGATGGCAAAGTTAGTTTGATTGTGTAGCAATCAGTACTATCAATACACTCAATACCAATATAGTCTGCTTTCACACCAAAACTATCAGGACTCAGAAGAAGCTGCATTGTTGCGTCCATCATAAGCCGTTCGAGCTCTTTCTTCTCAATATCAGTTTTTTCATTACCGATCAATATCATTCCTTTACCGCCGTTGTAATAAAGTAATTGCTTAACCTCACCAGCCTGCAGCTCCTGGAAAAGTTTGTCGGGATACTTTTGCATTACAACTATGTCTATCGGCTGTCCCATTGCTGTGCCGGTCATAACCGTTGTTCTATCCATAACACTCTTGAACTTATCTATTCCGCCGATTGCATAGATATATTTATTTATGACTCCCTGAGCGGTTATGTTTACTGGGTCAGTTTCCGTTGTAACTTCTTCCTGCGGCAAAAGAACTCCGGAAAAGAAAATCAAGAGTGACAGCAAAATGATTTTTTTATACTTCATATCAGGAACAAAATATTATTTTTCTTTTGAAAAGATAAATAGATTACACTTATTATTATAACACCAAAATTTCTCTTAATACTAGTTAAGCTTTTAATTACTTTTGAATATCCATAACAATCCTATTCTGTATGCACATAAAATATTTATTATTTGCCGTAATTCTAATTAAGATTGAAATATTTTCACAAACTCTAACTATCTCAGGCAAGATTAACGATGCTCAATCAGGAGAAGCGCTTCCTTATGGTAATGTGCGGGTTATAAACACAAAGCTTGGAACAGCAGCTAATGCTAACGGTGCTTACGAAATAAAGCTTACTTCCGGAAATTACTCCCTTGTTGCGTCTTACATTGGTTATTATTCTGATACTGTTATTGTTGAGTTAAAGAACAACTTAGCGGGGGTCGATTTCATTTTAAGAAAGACAGAAATTCTTCTTCCTGAAATTGTAATCCGACCGGGAGAGAATCCTGCACTGGAGATTATCCGTAAAGCGATTGCAAAAAAGAATGAAAGAAATTCAAAGCTGAACTCTTATGAATTTGAGGCTTACACAAAAGGACTCGTCAGAACTACTGACGAAATAAGTGCAAGAGGAAGAACTGTTTCCGCCGGTGTTGGAACTGGAGAAGATTCAGTGGATTTGAAAATAACGGGTCTTCTCGAAAACCAGAGCAGAGGTTACTTTAAAAAACCGGATCAGTATAAAGATGTAATCATTGCCAGAAAGCAAAGTGCAAACTTTCCACCAACAATAAACATACTTACCGGTGGAAGATTAATCCAAAATTTTTATGAAGATGATATAAGATTTTTTGGCGGACGATTACCCGGACCAATTGCTGATGATGCACTCGATTATTATTACTACTACATCGATGGGATGGTTATGAAGAACGACCGGAAGGTCTATAAGCTTTATTTCAGAGTTGAAAATCCGGATGATCCGGGATTCCAGGGAAGCATTTTTATTAACGACAGCACCTACGAACTTATCCAGGTTGAGCTTGAACTTAACCGCTCGGCAAACGTCGGGGGAATTTTTGACACAATAAGCATCTTCCAGCAATTTACAAGCTACGATGATATTTATATGCCGGTAGATTACAGACTTTTTGCTAAAGGAAATGTTCTCGGGCTGGTTGATTTTGGTTTTGAATTGAATACGATACTATACGATTACAAAATCAATCCTGATTTAAGCGATGATATTTTTACTAAAGCAATAGTTACTGTTCTTCCAGATGCTGATAAAAAAGATTCACTTTACTGGACAACCACTCAAACCATACCTAATACTAAAGAAGAAACAACAGCTTATGAAAGAATTGATAGTCTTCAGCAATTACCTTTTTCTTTCTGGGATCAGTTTTCGTGGGTAAGCACGCGCACATACTTTTCAGAAAACTTTTCAATTAACGGAACCTTAAACTTCTGGAGATTTAACAGGGTAGAAGGTTTTACTCCAAGACTTGGATTTTATTTTGAAGATTATTTTGACCAACGACTGAACTCTGATCTTGATCTTGCGTATGGATTTTCTGATAAAAGATTTAAAACAGATTTTTCATTTGAATACCTGCTTGGCGATTACAGGACAACCTCATTAACTCTTAATGCTTACAACACAATTAAAATTCTCTTTGGTACTTCTGATGAGTATGCAGATCTAACAGCTTCTTTGCTTGCACTGTTGAACAAAGAAGAATTCAGGAACTACTATTATTCTGCCGGATATGATTTTAAAATTGAAAGTGAAGTTTTTCCGGTGTTGGCTTTAAGCGCAGGCTTTATTAATCGAAAAGATAAAAGCGCACAGAACAATACAGACTTTTCATTCTTTAAGAAAGACAAAGAATATCCAATTAATCCAAACATCTATGAAGCAACAATCAACGCATTAACTGCGGGCTTTAAGCTTGATTTTAGAGATTATATTGAAGATGGTTATTTCCGAAGAAGAGTACTAACTACAAGTTCATTTACGACATTTGAAGGCGATGTAACATATTCCAATAATGATTGGCTGAAAAGCGATTTGAATTTTACTACTTATCGATTATACGTAAGTAATTTCACTCGAACTTTTCGCTCATCATTTGTGAATGTTAAACTTTTTGGAATGTACAATGATGGTGCCTTGCCGTACCAGGATATGTATGCTTTACCGGGCAACATCAATCTGCTTTCAAAATCATTTACATTCAGAACTTTGAAAGTGAATGAAATATTCGGAGATAGAGTCGCCACTTTGAATCTTGAATACAATTTTCGTGATGAAATATTTAAGCTGCTGAAAGTCCCGGGCTTTAAAGACTGGGAGATTACTCTTAATGTTTTCTTCAACTCAGCAGTTACGGAGATTGGAGATGAGTCGGCAGCTCTGCTTCCTGTTGAAATAAAAACATTTGATAAGCCGTTTTACGAAATTGGTTTTGGACTGGGGCAGGGAATAATTCCATTCCAGCTTGAGTTTGCCTGGAAGCTGAATTATAGGGGAAGCAATAATTTTGTGGTTAGTCTGAATACGTTTGCGTTTTAAAAAGATTTAAAATAAAGAAGCGCCCGAAAAGTGAGCGCTTGAACAAACAAAATATGCCAGTATATATTTTATTCCTTTGGTTTTGCTTCGTTTACAACAATGTTCCTGCCGTTTAGTTCAGAACCATTAAGTGCTTCGATAGCAGCCGTGGCTTCGGAATCGTTTTCCATTTCCACAAATCCGAATCCTTTAGACCGTCCGGACCGGCGATCTGTTACAACTGTGGCAGAAACAACTTTACCGTATGCGGTGAAAGCTTGTTTTAAACTTTCGTCGTTGACTGCCCATGGGAGACTTCCCACAAAAAGTTTTTTGCTCACAAGAGACCTCAATTAATAATTAAATAACAATATGGCAAAAGCCACATATAAAAATATAAAAACTCTGATTATTCTCAATACTGATTTTTTAGTTGGCAGGTTGTGTTAAAAACGCAGGAAAACAGCATATTATGTTAAAAGATTTTGAACTACCTGATTCAAGTTTTCAAATGCTCTGACGGAAATATTCTTAAATTGATTTAATCCCTTTTCATTTCCTGATGGAATAACAGCGGTTTTAAATCCCAGCTTTTCAGCTTCCTGAATTCTTTTATCGATATGTCCAACGCTTCTTATCTCGCCACCAAGACCAACTTCGCCGATGATGATAGTTTGATTTTCAATTACTTTATCTGATAGACTGGAAGCAATCGCGGAACAAATTGCAAGATCAGCGGCGGGTTCTGTAATTCGGATTCCTCCGGCGATATTCACAAAAACATTTGCAGCCGAAACACGGACATTAGCTCTCTTCTCAAGGACGGCCAGAAGAATCGAAAGTCTGCGCTGATCAAATCCGTTTGAAACCCTTTGTGGATAACCGTAATTAGATGGAGTAACAAGAGCTTGTACTTCCAGAAGAATTGGTCTTGTTCCTTCAATGCTTGATGTAACAACTGAACCTGGAGTTTGTTTTTCTCTTTCACTTAAAAATAATTCGCTTGGATTTTTAACTTCACGCAAACCATCTTCGTGCATCTCAAATACACCAATTTCATTTGTACTGCCGAATCTATTTTTCTGTGCACGAAGAATCCGAAAGGAATAATTTGATTCACCTTCAAACTGGATGACTGTATCAACCATATGCTCGAGTAATTTCGGTCCGGCTATCATTCCTTCTTTTGTAACGTGACCGATTATTATTACAGAATAATGTTTCTTCTTTGCTTCTTCCATTAAAAGTGCTGTGCATTCTCTTATTTGAGTAATAGTTCCGGGAGAATTGTCAAGTTCAGCCCTGTACATAGTTTGAATTGAATCAATTACAACAACAGCAGGTGAAAGCTGATTGATTGCCCCAAGTATATCTGAAAGGTTTGTTTCTGCCTGAACATAGAAATCCGGAGATGTGATTTTAAGTCTGCTTGCTCTCAGCTTAATCTGTTTTTCGGATTCCTCTCCGGTTGCATAAAGAACTTTTTGTTTGATGTTAGCGACTGCCTGCATTGCAAGTGTTGATTTGCCAATTCCGGGATCGCCGCCCAATAGAATAACTGAGCCGGGCATAAGTCCGCCGCCGAGCACACGGTCAAATTCGTTTATACCGGTTTTAATTCTGTCTCCTTCATCGGCGGAAATTGAATCTATAGTATTTACTTCATATTTTGATTTTGAGATGACAGGTTTGCGTTTTGAGGTTTCAATTATTTCTTCAGTGAAAGAATTCCAGCTTTCACACTCAGGGCACTTGCCCAGCCACCTGAGTGATTCGTAGCCGCAGCTTGAACAAATATATTTTACGCGTGATTTAGACATTTTAGTTTTACCCTGAACTTGGTTCAGGGTCTTATAGATATAGATTTAATTTGTATTTAAAGTGTGTTGATGGTGAACCTTACTATAAAAGACTTCCAACAATCTTCTCAACTTTACTTAATGCAGCCGGAATGCCCGAAACATCTTTACCGCCAGCAGTTGCAAGATGGGGACGACCGCCGCCAGCACCACCGACAAGCTTTGCCAGTTCGCCAACAATTTTACCCGCACTTAGTTTCTTTTCTTTTATAAGATCGTCACTTACAACTGCAACTATTCCTACCTTATCCTCAACTTGCGAGATGAGCACTCCCACACCACTTCCCATTTTATTTCTGAGCTCATCACCAAAGGATTTTAGCTCATCCATATTGTCGGTGTGGACTCTTCCTTTAAATATTTTGATTCCTTTTTCAGAAGAATGAAGAGAAAGAATATGATCAAGCTGACCAAGCTTCTCCTTCAATTTAAGATCTGAAATTTCTTTCTCAAGTTTCTTTTTAGTATCGAGAAGTTCATCAATCCTGTGACTGAACTGCTTCATATGGTCAAGCTGTGATTGGATATATTTTTCGACTCCTGCACCGGTGACAGCTTCAATTCTTCTTACTCCGCTCGCAATAGAAGCTTCACTTGTTATTTTGAACAAACCAATCTCGGAAGAATTTTTAACGTGAGTCCCTCCGCAAAACTCCATCGTAAAATCTCCAAACTGAACAACGTTTACTTTGTCTCCATACTTATCACCAAAAAACATCAACGCGCCCATTTTTTTTGCTTCTTCGAACGCAATATTGCGGTGATGATACATCGGAAGATTTCTTCTGAGCTGTTCGTTTACCATTATTTCGATGTCTCTAAGCTCATCGGGACTTGGTTTGGTGAAGTGGGTGAAATCAAATCTCAGGTGATCTGGTCCGACATAAGAACCTGCTTGCTGAACGTGCGTACCAAGAATTTTTCTTAATGAAGCATGCAGGAAATGTGTAACGGAGTGATTACGCATCACATCCCAGCGATGTTTAGAATCAACTTCAGCAACTAATTCAACATCAGTCTGAAGATTTTTCTTTGAATCATTTTCAACAACGTGAATAATTTTATTTTCAACTTTCAATAAATCAACCACACTAAATTTATTTTCTCCTAAAATAAGTGAACCAGTATCATCAACCTGTCCTCCTGCTTCAACATAAAAAGGAGATTTATTTAGAATTACCAAGTCAGTATGACCATCCCGCTTGTGTCCTGTAATTTTTGATTTTGTTTGAAGCTCATCATAACCGGTGAACTCAGTTGGTTCGGTAGTTGAAAATTGAAATCCCTTTGTATCATTTATCGAAACACTAACTGATGAAAACTTTTCTTTCGATGCGTCACGTGAACTCTTCTTTTGTATTTTCATAAGTTCATTAAACTTTACCTCATCAATAGAAAATCCTTTTTCAATTGCCATTATGTTGGTAAGGTCAACAGGGAATCCGAATGTGTCATAAAGCTTAAAGACATCTTCACCGGGGATAAGCTTTTCTTTTTTCTTATTTAGCTTTTCAATTATTTCCTCAAACAGTTCAATGCCGCGATCAAGAGTTGCATTAAAACTTTCTTCCTCACCCTTGATTACTTTTTTAACATATTCCTTTTTTTCTCTTATCTCTGGAAATACGTCTCCCATAGTCTGTGCGAGAACATCCACAAGCTGATAAAGAAAAGGTTCGCTAAGATTAATTTTCCTTCCGTATCGGGCGGCTCTTCTCAAAATTCTTCGCAGAACATAACCTCTGCCTTCATTTCCGGGAACTGCGCCGTCAGCAATTGCAAAAGTTAGCGCCCGAATGTGATCAGCAATTACTCTCGTCGGAATCTTGATCTCTTCTGATTTTTCTTTAGCTTCCGTATAGAGATCTTTATCAATTTTAATTTTACTTAGCTTAATAATTTCTTCAATGATTGGATAGAAAATATCCGTTTCATAATTAGAACTTTTTTTCTGAAGCACCGCACAAACTCGTTCAAAACCCATCCCCGTATCCACATGCTTTGCAGGAAGGTCATGAAGTTTTCCATTTCCGTCACGGTTATATTGAATGAAAACCAGATTCCAGATTTCAATACATTCCGGTGTGCCTGCATTTACGTATTCAGGATTTTCAAAATCATCACCAACATTTATGTGAATCTCTGAGCAAGGTCCGCAGGGTCCCGTTTCGCCCATTTCCCAGAAATTATCTTTCTCTCCGAATTTTAATATATGTTTTGGATTGATGTCAGTTTTTGATTTCCATAATTCGAATGCTTCATCATCATCTTTATAAACAGTAGCCCACAATCTTTCCTTAGGAAGTTTCCAGACTTCTGTTAATAATTCCCATGCCCATTCAATTGCTTCAGCTTTGTAGTAATCTCCGAACGACCAGTTACCGAGCATTTCAAAAAATGTGTGGTGATAAGTATCGTGTCCAACTTCCTCAAGGTCATTATGCTTGCCGCTTACACGAATACATTTCTGTGTGTCAACAGCACGTGAGTATTCTCTTTTTCCTGTCCCAAGGAAAACATCTTTAAACTGATTCATCCCGGCATTTGTGAATAGCAAGGTAGGGTCATCAAATGGAACAACAGGAGCAGATGCAACGATTTTATGTTCTTTACCCTTAAAGAAGTTAAGGAACTGATTTCTTATTTCACTGGAGGTCATTTTTTCCTTTATCATATAACATATCGGTAAAAATAATAAAATAGGCTGTAAGCATGAACCTTAATATCGTCTTGGAAATGGCATTTTAATTGCTAATTTCAAGGATTTAGTAAAGGTAGAAATTGTTGAAAAAATGTTGGGAGTTGAAAATTGAGCTCTGACGGTATACTAACAGATGCAGAAATAATGCTGAAAATTGCAGGTTATGATTCATCTGCTTCAGAACTTCTTTATGATCGGTACGCACCAGTGCTGTACGCTTTGATAAAAAAAATCATTCCGAATCAAGAGCTTGCAGATAAAGTGCTTTCAGAAGTTTTTGTAATAACTTTAAAACAAATAGATCAGTTTGATTTTAAAAGCAGTGATGTATACACCTGGCTGGTTACACTAACCAGGAATAAGGCAATCGACTCGATGAAGAGACAACAAGGCAAGGAGAAAAGAGTGTATACCGAAGAATTTGAAAAGGACGAAATCATACCTAAGCTCTCTCCGGAAATAAAAGCGGTGGAATTTTCAGATGTTACGAGAATGAGAAATAATATTCAGGCTGCTATTAACAGTTTAACAGATGCACAGAAGTCTTTGCTTGATCTATCGTACTATGAAGGGCTGGATGAGAGCATGATAGCTGAGAGATTAAAAATTCCTGTCAGCAGCGTTAAGTCGAAGTTACGTTTAGTAAATGCCAGCTTGATGAAGCAAATTTTTAATGACAGGATTTAGCAATGGATAGGTTAAACAAAATTGAATTAATTCAGCTTTACACAGCCGGGTGCATCAGTCAACCGGATAAAATTATTCTTAAATCGTTAATGGAAAATGATGAAAATTTTCCCTGGGCTGAATTGGCTGAGTTTCAGAATTTGATTGCTATTCTTCCATCAACAATAAATCCGGAAACACCTTCCCACGATATTAAAGAAGAAATATTGATGAAGATGAACAAGGTATTGCTTGGAGAAGAAATTGTGATTAGTGAAAGCAAAGTATCACAAAAAGCACCAGTGATGTTTGAAGAGCAACTAAGAAATAATGAATCAAAAAGTAAAATTGATTGGGGCTCATTTTCTGTTGTAAACTCTTCATCGGAGAAATCTCAGACTCCAGAAAAAATAGAAGAACAGCCAACGATTATTAGTGATGCAGAATTACAAGAGGATTTATCTGACACTAGTTCGCATTTAGTATTTGAGGTTGTCTCAGCACCCCCTGAGAAACCTGACAAGGCAAAATTGCAAGAACGTTTTTCAGCTCTGCAGGGAATCAGAAAATATGCTTTAGCTTTTGGCGTAGTGATAGTACTTGCTGTAGTAATATTCTCTTATTTTAATTTGGTAAAAACTTCTGATGACAATTATCTTCAACCCGAGATTGAAAAACCAGTCAACGTATCAGTCGCACAAGAGGATGCAACTATTGATGATTCAGTGCAGGAATTTGTTATTCCGGAGAATGTTCAATTAATCGAAGAAGAAGAACAAGCCCAAACAAAGGAGCAAGTAATAAAACAAATTCTTCCTACACCCCCGCCTGAATTACCTATGCCAATAGAAACTCCGGTGGCTGAGTTCGCTGGGAGCAATTCTGTTGAGGATGAAACTGAACAGAAAGATATAACACAAGTAAATGAACAATCCGCTCTTCCACCAAAGGAAGAAACTGAAATCGAGGAGGAAACAGTTTATTTTGTAGCTGTTGAAGAAATGCCTGAGCCGCTTGGTGGGCTGAAAAGTATTCAGGAGAAAATAGTGTATCCTGAAATTGCCAAAAGAGCAGGAGTAGAAGGCAAAGTTTTTGTTAAAGCTTTTGTTGATGAAACCGGAATGGTAACCAGTGCTGAGATTGTAAAGGGTATTGGTGCCGGGTGTGATGAAGCAGCAATCGATGCTGTGCTTCAAACAAAATTTAGCCCTGGAAAACAAAGGGGAAGACCTATTAAGGTTCAAGTCACAATTCCAATAGTTTTCAAGCTGTAAATTTTCAAAACTGCTCTGAAATTTTACTGGTAGTCATTTTTACTCCCCAACGGTTACTATTTGTTAGTGATATCTTTCTCTCATCTATTTGAAGCCTGTATAAAATAAAGTTACAGTGGCACTCAAATTGCTTTTTTGAACTCATAACTTTACTTTTAATTATAGAAAAAAAACCATTTGAAGGAATAACTGATTTGTCTGAAGTCAAGTCTTTAACCGATGCGGAAATAATGCTGAAGATAGCGGGATATGATTCCAAAGCATTAGAACAGCTATATGATCGCTATACTCCGCTCTTATATACTCTGATAAAAAAAATAATCCCGGAAAAAGAAACGGCGGAAGAAGTGCTGTCAGAAGTATTTGTCATAATATGGAGACAGATTGATCATTTTGATTTCAGTAGTAGCAATGTTTATACGTGGATGGTAACCTTAGCCAGAAATAAAGCAATTGATGCAAAAAACAGGACTATTGGTAAAGTGACAGAAGAATATACAGATGATTATGAAAATGAAAAGATACTGCCCAAATTATCTCCTGAAATTGAGTCGGTTGAATTGGAAGAGGTTCTTGGGATGAAAGAAAAAATCGAAGGAGCAATGAAAAGTTTGACAGATGCACAAAAGTACGTAATAGAATTATCATACTTTGAAGGTTTGGATGAAAGTGGTATAGCAGAAAAGTTAAAGATTCCATCAAGCACAGTAAAATCAAAGCTGCAGGTTGCAATTGGAAACCTGATGAAAAAAATTTCAAAAACAAATTAGAGATTATGGAAAAGAAAAAAGCAATAGATTTAATAAAGCTTGAAGTTTTAGACTGCTTAAATATTGCGGATGCCGAAACACTGCATCTATCAAAAGAAGTTGATTCTGATTTTCCCTGGAAAGAATTAGGAGAGTATCAGAATCTTGCTGCTTTCTTGTCTGTAGCTTTACCACTTGAATTTCCGGTAAGTGAGCTTAAAGATAAAGTTGCATTGAAACTTTATAATATGAGAGATGAAATAAAAGCGAAGCTTGATGCCAAAAGGAAGCCGGAAGAACCACCGGTTTTAATTGAAGACGAAAAGGAAATTATTGACGAAGAATTCATTGTTGAAGAAACATATGTTCCGGTTATTGAAGAAGAGATATCGCCTCTTTCCGTTTCAGGAAGAATAGAACAAAAGCGCACAGAAGAAATATCAGCAAAATCTGATCTTCGCAGCAAAGTAACTTTTGATAAGGAATTAGTTGAAAAGACCGTTAAAGAATATTTTAAATCTCATTTCGAACCTGAACTGAAATCAATAAGAAACAGTATGAAACGAAACTTCGTAATCAGTTTGGTTCTCTTTGCTATTAGCTTAATATTAATAGTGATTCTATTTGTAATGGGTTTAACTTAACTATTATAAAGCCCGCTTTCTCAACATTTCATTTCAAATTCAGAACCCACTTCGTTCTATCTGGTCTTTAGAAAAAGAACAATCAGCATAAGAATTATTAATGCCGGCCAAAGAAAATTTAAAACGGGTAAAAACGATTGAATAAACGATCCAATACTCCAATGACTGTTCATCAATAATAATGTTAGACCTGCAGTTAGAAGTATGATTGAAATTATTAAGAAAATTCTGTTTGCTGAAGTAGATATACGCAGTACTAACAAACCCGATCCAGCAAGAATAAGGATGACAGGAATGCTCATTCCAACGCTATTAGTCAGTTCAAAATTTTCTGAAACCAGAAAATAAACTCCCACCAGAAAAATTATTGAACCAAGAAAAACCGTTAATCTATTTTGCCGGATGGATTCACCGTAGACGAGAGCTATTCCGATTATTAATAATGAGTAAGACAAAATATCCGTAAAGGTTATGGAGATTATCTTGAATATTGAAAGTAAAAAAGATACAATGATGAATAGAACAACAAGTATAGCCAGGTGATTTAATTTCATCAAAGTATTCTCTGTCCCATACTGGATGCAACCAGTTCAGCAGTGAAAACGGCACTCTGGTTTTTGTGGTCAAGTATAGGATTTAGTTCTGCTATTTCAAGCGAGGACATACAACCGCATTCAGCAATAGTTTCCATGAGTAGATGTGCTTCGCGGTAACTCAAACCACCTGGAATTGGTGTTCCAACTCCCGGTGCGACTAAGGGATCAACACTATCAACATCAAAACTTATATGAATGTGATCAACCCTTTCACGAAACTGCTTCAGGACTTTGGCGATTATCCTGTGAATACCAAGTTTATCAATATCGTTCATCGTATAAATTGGAACTTTAAGTTTCTTAATGTTTAACTTCTCAGCTTCATCAATACTTCTGATACCAATTAATGCGCAATTTTCAGGATGAAGTTTTGGCGAGAACCCAAAAAAATTTACAAGCTCATCACAGCCTAAACCCAAAAGAGCTGCAAGCGGCATTCCGTGAATATTTCCTGAAGGACTTGTTTCATCAGTATTCATATCGCTGTGAGCATCTATCCATATAACGCCGAGTCTTAATTTTCTTTTTTTACAGTATGAAGCTATACCCGAAATGGTTCCAAGCGCCATTGAATGATCTCCACCTATGCATAAAGGAAAGCTTCCCTTTTCTAAAATCTTTTCGACTTTCTCTGCCAACATCTTTGACGTTTTAATAATTTCATCAATATACTTCAGTTTCGTATTCTTAATCTTCTGTCTCTCCATTATTTCAATTTTGATGTCACCGTTGTCCTCAACTTTGTATCCGAGCGCCTCGAGTTTTGCTTGCAGTCCGGCAATTCTCAGTGCTGACGGACCCATATCAACACCCCGGCGATCCGCACCGAGGTCCATTGGAAAACCTATTATTGAAACATTTTCTTTAGGTATGTTCTTCATTCTTTCAAGATAGATTTAATTCTTATTAAGCATTGTCAAAATAATTATAAAGCAGGTCATACTCAAAAAACTCTCTTCATCATAGAAAACTATTCAGTATATTTTGTGCAGAATAATTAAAAATTTAACTCAAGGTAGCCTCGGAAATAATTATGTTATACGGAGAAGAACCATATATCAGCGTTGGAATTCTTACTGATAAAAAAATAATATTTGAGTTGTATGGTGATTTCAGCATTGCTGGGTCTAAGGATTCTTTCAGCGGTATTTATACTGCCGAATTAAAAAATGATCGCATTGTCTGCAAAAGCAGCAAGCATGAAGTCGAAGGAGTTAATCAGATAGAATTTATACCTTCAGATCCTATTTCCGAATCTTTCCTTCTTAGAGATGTAGTTATAGGAAGTAAATTCCATTGGGAAAGAAAAGAGAAGCAAAGATTTATTTATTCTCTCCTTCTATTAAAAGCGGGAGATGAAATTATTGCAATTAATCATATTCCTTTGGAAAGATATTTAACCAGTGTTATATCTTCAGAGATGAGCGCCAAAAGTTCTATCGAACTTCTCAAGGCCCAGGCTGTAATTGCAAGAAGCTGGGTGCTTGCACAGATTGACAGATCTGAAAAATTAAAAGATAATAAAGAATCCCACGAAACATCTCTTGAACTCAAAGATGAATTGCTAAGATGGTATGACAGAGAGGACCATAACTTGTTTGATGTTTGTGCTGATGACCACTGCCAGAGGTTTCAGGGAGTGACGAAAATAATTTCAGATGCATCTTTTAAGGCTGTTGAGCAGACAAAAGGCATCGTTCTGTTAAGTGGCGGTGAGGTTTGTGATGCAAGATACTCAAAATGCTGCGGTGGAATAACTGAATCATTTGAAAATGTTTGGGAACCTGTAAAACATCCTTACTTAATGTCAGTGGTGGATTATAAATTTGAACCAGAAAATTTTGCTCTCGACTTTTCTGATGAACAAAATACTCAAAAATGGATCACGAGTAATCCCGCAGCTTATTGTAATACCACCGACCGCAAAATACTTTCGCACATACTTGTAGACTATGATCGCGAGACGAAAGACTTTTTCAGGTGGAAAGTCGAATATACCCAGGAGGAACTATCATCGCTCATAAAAGAAAAAAGTGGAATTGATTTTGGAAACATTATTGATCTTGTTCCCGTTGAGAGAGGTGAATCGGCACGTTTGGTTAAACTTAAAATAGTTGGCACCAACAAAACTTTGACCGTGGGCAAGGAATTGGAGATCAGAAGATTGTTATCAAAAACTCACTTGTATAGTTCTGCATTTATCGTAAAAAAGATTGGAAAAAATATTCCGGAAAAATTTGTTTTATACGGTGCTGGCTGGGGACATGGTGTTGGGCTTTGCCAAATTGGAGCTGCCGTTATGGCTGAGATGGGTTTCAATTTTGATGAAATACTTTTACACTATTTTAAAAATTCAGAGTTGAAAAAAAATTACTGATAAGTTTTAATGAAGATACTTTATTCCTGCTTATCAAAAAGCTGGGGAGGATTGGAAATGATTACAATCACCTCCATACAACAGCTTTTAAAAAGAGATGTCAAAGTTGAGCTTATCTGTTCCGCCGAATCAAGAATTCATATTGAAGCAAATAATATGGGAATTATGCTGCACCCGATTAAAGCAAGCGGTTATTTCCATCCTGTAAATATCATACGACTTTCACTTCTTATCAGAAACAATAATTACTCAATTGTTCATTCGCAGGCTTCCAAAGATTTATGGCTGCTTGTTCCAGCATTATTTTTAGCCAACAGTAAAATCCCGCTTTTTCTAACCAAGCATGTTGGATCCTTTATCGTAAAGAAAGATTTACTTCATAAAATTTTATATAAGCGTATTAACATGCTTTTTGCTATTAGCACAGCTATTAAAAATAATCTGATTGAAACCACACCAGTTCAGCCTAACAATATTATTAATCTGCCAAACGGAATTGATACAAAGAGATTTAATCCTGAAAAAACTGATTGCAGAAAAGTAAGAGAAGAATTTAAAATAAATCAAAAAGAAATAGTTCTTGGTATGCTAGCACGATTTACTCCAGGAAAAGGACACGAGGAGTTTCTTTGGGCAGCAAAGGAGTTAAGTAAAGAGTATTCGAATCTAAAGTTTTTAGTTGTTGGTGAACCAAGCAGAGGAGAAAGTGATTACGCGGTGAAAATAAAACAGCTCGCTAGTGAATATGAATTGAACAATTTAATTTTTACAGGATACAGGGGAGACATACCCGAAGTACTTTCTACAATGGATATTTTTGTATTCCCTTCTCATTCGGAGTCATTTGGAATTGCACTAGTTGAAGCAATGGCAATGAAGAAGCCTTCCGTCTGCTCAAATTCTGAGGGCATACTTGATATTGCACTTGATGGCGAAACATCTTATCTATTTGAAAAGAAAAATGCTGCCGATTTGAAAGCAAAACTTAAATTGCTAATTGAATCCAAAGAGAAACAAATTAAGTTTGGTGAAAATGCCAGGAAGAGAGTGATAGAAAATTTTGATATCGAAAGTGTGACTGATAAAGTGTTAAAAATATATCAAGATGAAATTAGTCAAGCCTCCTGAGAAATGGATACGAATAAAAAAATAACTGCCGCAATTTTTTCTTTTAACACTGATATTATTAATCAAATAATTTCTAACCTCAATGAAATTAAATTGTTTGATAAAATTATTGTTGTAGCAAAAAATGAACTCGAAGTTAATAGCCAATTCTTAATTAAATCAGATCATCCTTTCAGTAGCGATGCAATCAAAAAAGTAATTGAAGAAACCTCAACACCATATTTACTGATAGTAAATGGAAGCAAGCATGTTGAGTTGACCGAAGCTGTTATCACTAATTTTGTATCGGAAGCAATTAAAGCACAAGCCGGCTGGGTTTACTCAGATTTTTATGAAAAGCAAACCAACAAATTAATCTTGCACCCACTGATTGATTATCAAATTGGCAGTGTCAGAGATGATTTTGATTTTGGTAATTGTTGTATGATCAGAACAGATGTGGCTAAAGAATGGTTACCAGAATTATATTCAAAAAAAAATAATTTACGTTACTCAGGCTTGTTTGATCTGAGATTAACAATCTCGCGTTACTCTTCAGTGGTTAGAATTAGTGACGCTCTTTACACGGTTTCGATAACTGATGAATCATCTGACAAAGAGAAGATATTTGATTATGTTGATCCTAAGAACCGGGAAGTGCAAATAGAAATGGAACAAGCTGCAACACATCATCTTAAGAAGATTAACGCATATATTAATCCTGCGAGTAAAAAGTCAGTTAGCTTTGAGGATAAATTTAACTTTGAAGCCTCGGTTGTAATTCCTGTAAAGAACAGAGCGAATACTATTGGTGATGCAATCAACTCGGCTTTAAAGCAAAAAACAAAATTCAACTTTAATGTTATTGTTGTTGATAACCATTCGGAGGATGGAACAACAGAATTAATAAGAAATAAATCGTTAGAAGATAAAAGAGTAATTCACATCGTTCCTGAAAGGACTGACCTGGGAATCGGCGGATGCTGGAACGAAGCAATCTTTCATCCTGAGTGTGGTAAATTCTCCGTTCAGCTTGACAGCGACGACCTTTATTCTGATGAAAACACTCTGCAGAAAATAGTTGATAAGTTTTATGAAGAGAAGTGCGCTATGGTTATCGGCAGTTACAAGCTGACTGATTTTAACCTGAGTGAAATTCCACCGGGAATAATTGACCATAGTGAATGGACGGATGAAAACGGTCACAACAATGCTCTCAGAATTAATGGGCTCGGTGCACCAAGGGCTTTCTATACTCCCATCATAAGAGAAATAAAATTTCCTAATGTAAGTTACGGTGAGGATTATGCGGTTGGACTTGCAATTTCGCGGCAATTCAAAATCGGCAGAATTTATGAACCCATTTACCTTTGCAGGAGATGGGAAGGGAATACTGATGCTTCGCTCTCAATTGAAAAGCAGAATAAAAATAATTTTTACAAAGATTCTCTCCGGACAAAGGAAATAATAGTTAGACAGGAAATAAATCGAAATCGTTAATTGTAAAGATGCCAGAGAAGAAAATATTAAATGACGTTGAAGTTCGGAGTTTAATCAGTAATAATGATTACTCATCTGCTGCGGATTATCTATTCAACTCCCAGTTAAACAGCTGGCAGCTTCTAAAAAATAATTACAATGCTCTGCAGAATGTTCAGTCTAAATCTTTCTGGTTTGATGGATTTAAACTTAAAGTTCAGTTCAATCCAGAAAGAATGAGATCAACTTCGGCAATGGTTGATGAAAGCTCAATTCAAAAAAGAAAATGTTTCCTTTGTATTGAACATCTTCCTGAGGAACAAAAAGGAATTTTACTTCCCGGAGATTTTATACTTTTGTGTAATCCTTATCCGATTTTACCTCAACATTTTACAGTGTGTTCGATTAAGCACGAACCTCAAAGATTAATAAAAGCCTTTGACGAGTTTCTTGAATTGACCAGACTTCTTTCTCCAAAGTACTCTCTAATTTACAACGGACCAGCTTGTGGTGCATCGGCACCGGATCATCTGCATTTTCAGGCAGGAACAAAAAACTTTATTCCGATTGAAAACGATATCCAGCAGTTAAAAAATGATTTTGGAAAGATTATTCAGGAAGAGGAATTTATCACGACTTCTTTTATTGATGATGGTCTGCGTAAAATCATTTTCATTGAATCAACCGATAAGGAAAAAGTAGAGGAAACGGTTAAAGTGATTTTTAATCTTTACGAGAAGTTATCAGGAATAAAACCAGAACCATTGGTGAATCTTATTTGCACCTATGATTTTGAATTCGGATGGGGTGTTATAATATTTCTGAGAAGTAAACACAGACCGGAAAGTTTTTTTAAAGAAGATCCTGAAAAACTATTAATCAGCCCTGCAGCAATTGATTTAAGCGGAGTGGTTGTTACTCCAAGAGAAGAAGATTTTATCAGAACGGACAAAGAGTTACTTCAGAAAATATTTAGCGAAGTATCTCTCGATAACAAAACTTTTTCTTTACTTACTAAAAAAGTTAAAAATGAATTTCGCTAATCCATCAATCCTGAAGGTGTTTGAGGAGTTGATATGAGCTTATTTAAAATTTCCCATTTCCTTGCAAGGTTATCATCGGCTCCGCCGTTGCTTTCTACATATTCACGTATAATTTTATCCCCGGCATTATAAGTAACAACATAACTTCTGTAAGTCTCGATAAATGAAAGAAATTTCTCTGCTCTCTCCTTCGTGCGAAGTTGAAACTTTTGCAGCCAGGCAACAGTTTCATCTTTTGTCCAATCACCGTTAAGATAATTTCTGGCAGCTAAAACACCCGCACCACTAAGTTTTTCCTGCAAGGACAGAACTTTATAGTAGATGTCAGCATCTGTTGTGTCAAGTTTGGCAAGCGGGAATAGAACTTCTTTTTCAAACTTCATTCTTTCATCACCAGGGAAGAGAATCTCTTCTCCAAAAACCGCAGTCCCTTCGGCAATGAGTGATTGTGGTGAGTAAAGCGGATAAACAGTGTACTCAATCCAGCCTTTATTTTTTACAAGATTTTGCTCCAGCAAAATGTTGTAAACGTGATGTCCGGGATAACCCTCGTGTGCGGCCAATCCAACAGGACTATCAATGTAGACAGGAAAGTCAGTTGCTATTTGTATTACACTAAAAAGATTTCCTTTATACCAGTTGTATGCACCCCATGGTTTTCCAACAACATATTCTACTTTGAATTTTTCACCAGCTGGAAGATCAATGTAATTGCTTGTTCTTCTTTTGCATTCCTTAATCGCTGCATCAAAGACAGTTGCAATTTTATCTTTTGGGATCTCAAATTTCTTTTTGAAGTTTGTAATTCTCTCTGAAACATCTCCTTTGCCGGGAAGTATTTTTACAAGCTCATCAATTATCATTTGTAAATCTTCTTCAGTTGTCTCGGTAGGGGAAACATCGTACAAAGCTCTAGACTCAAGATCGAAAGGCAAGACAGATCCATTTAAAATTATTATTTTGGTTTTGACGGCGAAAAGCTGTTTGTAAATATAACGGTACCTTAGAGTTTCAAGCTCAGTTGCGTTGTATTCACTTAATAGTTCAAGTTCGTTCAATAGTGAATCGGCTTCTGAAATTAATTTGACGTTTGCCGTTGAATCGAAAGTGAGATTTTCTTCCTTTGGTTTCCATTCTTTTGGTCCGTAGTATGCATCCACATACATTGGGTCGTATTTGCCAACTTCGAGTACGAGCTTAACATATCCTTCTGCAATGCTGTTCATTTTCAATTCCAGGTCACTTTTTGGTTTCTGATCTTTTTTTTCACCGCAGGATAAAGCCAGCATAATAAAAATTAATAATAAAAATATCCTATTCACTTTTTTTCCTTCTTGCGTCTATGAATGATTTAATTGCGAAAATTAAAAATACTAAACAGAGCACAGCCATTATTGCCTGAACCGTAATTGCAGATGGTCTCTCAAATACTTCACCGCCAATCATTCTGAAGAATTTAATCAATCCACCAACTGTTCCGCCAAATCCAAGCAGCATCAGAACAGCAGCTCCGTGCATAGCGTGTTTTCTGTATTTTTCATTCATTGCCAACCAACCCAAAATAAGAACGGGAATTCCGAGAAATGTTGGGATCAGTGCAGTAATACTTTCACTGCTGATGCCAAAGTAGCTTATAATTCCTAAGATGATAAGTATTATTCCAATTACGATTGAGAATTTTGCCATTATATTACCATTATTTTTTTGTTTGATGTGTAAAGTTACTAAAACAGTTTTAATGATTTAATTTGATTTTGTCAGCCTACGCTAATGAATATCAAGAAAGTAATAAGTTTTTTCATCACTCTAGCTTTAAGATTAAATATCCGTTCCCTTTGACAATAAATGTAGCTGCATTGTTATCAACTTGTAAAACCTTACCGGAAATAAGGTCAGTAGCTTTACGTATTGTATAAATTACTGGAAGACCAAGAGAAACATTCTGTTCCTTCATACTTTTATTCAGAACAACTAGTATTCTCTCATTCATATCAGATCTTATATACGCATAAATATTTTTGTCCGCCTGAAGAGTCAGGAAATCACCGTGTCTTAATGCAGGATGATCTTTTCTGATGTGAATTATATTACTTACATCTTTAATCATTTTCTTTTCAGTTTCACTCAACTGATTCCCGAATCTCATCATTCTTCTGTTATCCGGATCAGCAGCACCGGTCATTCCAATTTCATCTCCATAATAAATTACAGGAACGCCGGGTATTGTTAAAATATATGCAAGATGAAGTTTCAGTTTATCATAGCTTGATGGATTATCAACCTTGGGGGGATTTGTCCATGCAATTTCACTTGCTCTTCCGTCATTTATTTCAAGATCGCCATCAGCATAAGCCATATAACGGATTTTATCATGACTGCTGACAAGATTTCCCATCAGATGATTCACGCCATAAACCTGGAAAGTTTTCTGCATCTGGTTATCAAGAAGCTCGAATGAGCTTTCAGTATCAAGAAAAACCGGAATGGCTGTATCGTAAAGATTGAAATTAAATTGTGAATTCAACTGACCGTTACTCACATAAGAACTGATGAGATCATAACCACCGAAAGTTTCTCCAATCTGATAGACCTGAGTCTGATCAGGAATCTCAATTTTTTCTTTTATTTTCTTTGTGAGCAATCGCCAGAACTCATTCGGAACATGCTTCACTGCATCGTGCCTGAAACCATCAGCTTTAGTTTCTTTCAGCCACCAGATTGCGTTATCAGTCATTGTTTCCAGAGCATCTTTCGATCCAGCAAAATCGAATGACGGCATATAAGGTTCAAACCATGTTGTTAACCGATACTCGTCCCACAATCGAAGATTTTTTCTCCCATCAGGAAGTTCGAGCACACCAAACCAGTCGCGATTCTTTTTCCACAACGGATGCTCTTCGTGAACGTGGTTGGCAACAAAGTCGAGGAGAACTTTTATACCATTCTGATGAGATTTACTTATCAATTCTTTAGCTAAATTCATATCGCCAAAATGTTCTTCCACACCCTGAAGAGAAATAGGCCAGTAGCCGTGATAACCAGTGTAATATCTGTGCGGCGGTGGATATTCCCTGTAAGCTTTGTTTGTGTTATCCACTATCGGAGAAATCCAGAATGTGTTAATTCCCAGCTGGTCAAAATACCCTTCGCTTATTTTATTAATTATGCCCTGCAAGTCTCCGCCATTATAATTTGCCGGAGTGAAAAGAGAATCGTGATTTACGGGATTATCATTTGAAGGATCTCCATTATGGAAGCGATCTATCATCAGTGAGTAAATTATTGCATCGTACCACGTTTGCTGTGAATCGTTATTAACCGGCTTACCATCTATTATTCTTGTTGATTGGATATTTGAAAATTTGCCTTCTGACCTTACCGCAACTCTTAATAATCTTTCACCATCAATGAGATCATCAGGAAATAATATGGATATTTTATTTCCGTCAACCTTAATGAGGCTGATATTAATTTGCTGATTATCTAATAAAGCGAGAACGTTAGTCTCTCTGGTTAGCGGTGAATGAAATCCTTCCAAATAATAATTATATCGTTTTGTCTGATCTTCAGCTTCATAATTCAAAGAGTGCAGATACATTTTATCTTCTGTATCTGAATCGATTATGATAACTGAATTATAATCTCCAAGTCCGTTCGGAACTTTCACAGGATTCTGAGGATCGATAAGCTCTTTGCGGTCGACAAAAAACTTGTATTCGTACCGGCCCGGATCAAGAGGTATGCTTATCTCATAAATTCCGTCGCCATCTTCATCACTCATCGGAAGGCTGTTTCTGTCCCAACTATTGAACTGACCAAAGAGATGTACCTGTTCTGGTTTTCCTTTTGGTTTATATGTGAAAAGATATTTTTTCCTTGGCTGAAGCTTGAAAGGTATGTGATACTCCTGATTCTCAAATGTGAATTGCAGAACATCTAATCCTGTAAAACCGTCCTTCGACTTTAATTTTAACAGGTTGTTAACAGAGTCATGCACTGTGACCAGATTTTCATTTGGTGTGAAAGATAATTTATAATGCTCTGCATAAAACAAATCACTGACTACAATTTCCTTTTCTATTCCTTCTTCAAGATTAATTGGCTGGATGATATCGTGAATTTTTTTATTGTGGTTGTGCGAGCAACCAATGCTAAGCGAAATAAGCAGCAGCAGGTTAAAAAGATTTTTCATTTACACCGGATTTTAAGTGAACAAATATTTACGATTGGCTGGGTAAAGTTAATGATAAGGAGGGAAAATTTCCGTAAACAATTTATTTTTTTAAGTCAGATATATTGAACAAATAAAAATGAACTCACTCTGCCAAAGACATCCCTTTGTGATAATCTTTCTCTTAAAGAGACTGTGTGAAAAATAGATTTGAATTCATAAATCTTTATAAAATTGATTATCGGAATTATTTTAACAAACAATTAACATTGAACTCTCGACAGAGTCCGTAGACTCTGTCGGAGTCTATGACCTACGGAGTTCAGGTTTCTTTTTTATTCCATTTTCTACAAACATATCACTCCTACGGAGTGAAAACAGATTCCAAAAAAAACTCCGCAGGAGTTTCACAAAGTGATGGCTTTGCCAAAATATTTATCGTAAAAAATTGCCCCAAACTAACTGAACCCTGTAAGGGTTCAATAAATAATTTAATGTCTGTTTAGTTTTTCGATTTTCACACAACCTTTTAAAAAGAGAGAGACTTATTGTCAATAGTGCTTTAAATGAATTTCTTCTGGCAGGTTGTCAAATTCAGGTCATTAGATTTAATAAGCCCTTCTCTTCGTAAGAGAAGGTCGTTGACTCCGTTAGAGCTCGTCTCGGTGAGACGGAGTCTCAACGGATCCAACGGACTCTGACGAGGTTGGGATGAGTTTAATTTCATTTAGATATTACTAAATTTATTTCAGTTCTCTGATATCGTCAAGTATGAAACAATGGTTATGTTTCCTCATCCCGATTTTGGGGTAGTAATCAATTGCTGCCGGAGCTGAAAGTAAAATAAGTTTTGCCTGCGGTGCCTGCTTTTTTGTTTCTTCAATTAATCTTTTCCCGATTCCTTTTTTCTGATATGCTTCATCAACAGCCAAGTCTGAGAGATATGTGCAGTAAACAAAGTCGGTTACAGAACGAGCAACACCGATGAGCTTTCCATCTAATCTTGCAGCTACAATCAGGTTGGCATTTGCGCACATCTTTTTTATTCTGCTGAAATCATCAACCGGTCTTCGTTCACCGAGAGTGCTTCTGTTCAACACATCAATGAATTCAGAAGGATCGAGAGTATCTTCGACTTGATAGATTATATTATTCATAATTTTAATTTAAAATAAAAAAGCGAAGAACAATTACTTATCCTTCGCTTAAAAATAAAGAGCACTGAATTATTTCAGGACTGCATCTTTAGCAGCTTTGGAAATTCTGAATTTCAAAACTTTTCTTGCCGGAATTGAAATTGATTCTCCAGTAGCAGGGTTTCTTCCCATTCTCGCGTTTCTCTGGGCGACTTTGAGCTTACCGAGACCTGGAAGTACAAATTCCTTTTTTGCTTCCTTGTATGAAAGTTTCACCAACTCATCCAAAAACTGTGCAGCAACTTTTTTTGTCTGTTTGGTTTTGGTGGCAAGATGCGTAATAATTTGACTCTTCGTCATTGATTTAGCCATTTGATCCCTCCGATTAAATGTTAATGATACTTACGGGCGAAAAATACTTAATATTTATTTGAAACAAAATTATTTATTAAAAATTAATTACGTTCAAACCCTTATAAATAGGGCTCAGAATGAGAATCGGCTTCCGCAAGGTTTCGGTATATTGTAAAGAAGATTTTTTGCTCTTTTATTATTCTCTATTTTGTCTATGTTAACTATGCAATTTTTCTCAAAGTACAATTAATGTTAAAACTTCTTTCATCATTCGTACTTTTCGCAGCTTTTATCCTTCCTCAGGAAGTTGACTCTCTGTTAAAACAGGATATTCTGACCATTCCAGATACGAATTTTGTTCAAATTGGTGACACAACAGCAGTTTCTGACTCAATCCTTACAACAAAAGTGAGGGTTGATACACTTGCCCCGATTCAGGGAATACCGCTTACGGATGTAAGCACAATCATCAATAAGCGAACTTTTTTATTCGATCAATACCGTTACACAGGAGATCTTCTCCGGCCATTTAGCTTAAATTTTGTTAAGGATTATGGCTTTATCGGTTATCCAAATGAAACATTTATTTATGGTGTCGGGAATAGCGGGATAAGCTATTTACAGGATGGCGTGTTCTGGAATGACCGGTACACAAATTCTTTAGACCTGAATCTTATCCAGAGTGAAAATATTGATTCGATAGAAATAGTTCCTTCTCCACGCGGATTTTTATACGGACCGTATAACAATCCAGTTACAGTAAATTTTATTACAAGAGATTTTATTTCTCCTCAGCCGTATGCACGCATAAGATATTATGAAGGACCCGATGGTGAAGCAATGTTTGACGGAAAATTTTCTACGATGGTAGCAAAGAGATGGAATTACTCTTTTCAATTGACGAACAGATCAAAGGATGAAACTTATCAGAATACTGATCTGAGCATCTGGCAGTTTAATACCAAGCTGAAATACCTTCTATCTAATTCAATAAACTTTCAGGCATTTTATTATTATGTAGATAAAGAGCAGGGATTGAACGGCGGAATTGATTATGACAGTCTTTCAAGAAGCTCTGATGATCCGAACGCCGATCTTTACGACCCGATTGCTGCGCCGGTTCTATTTCCAAATCAAAAGCTTGATATACTCCAGCACAATGTTGGATTAAGAACACTTGCAAAACCGTTTGATAATTCTCAGCTCGATTTGTCAATCTATTACAGATATGGACTTGAGGAGTTAAGAGATGGGAATGATACAGCAGATTACAAACGAGATTTGGAAAATAAGACAGTTGGAGGGGCGCTGGATTATCGACAAGAATCTGAATTTTTAATCCTTGATCTTTTTGCAACATATGAGGAGAACAATTCAAACCTTTTGACAGAAAACTATTTTCAATCAACAACTCAAGAGATGAAAAATGTACATTATTCTGTGTCAGGTGTTCTCTCGGGAAATATATTAAATAATAGAATCGTTCCTTCTATTTTCTACAAGTATGATAGTAAAGATTTCGGAAATGGAATTAGTTCAAATAATCCGGGATTTGGATTCGATATCAAAATATCTCCCATGGAAATTATGAACTTCTACATTGGTTTATCAAAATTTAATCAACTTGAAGATAACGATGCAGATCTGCTCGAATTAGGCTGGAGGCTTCAGACGCATTACCTTAGTTTAGATTTAAAGTATTTTGAGATGAACAATTTTATCCCATATGTAGCAGACCTTTGGTCGATGATATTGACAGGGGCAGAAATTGGTTATCCAGTTTATTCAACTAAAGGAATTGGCTTTGTTGGAAGCTATAAGTTTTGGATTCTTTTAGTTGATGCTAATTGTTCATATTATTTTGATGAAAGAGTCAGTTTACCAGAATATCAGTTAACCAGTGGCCTTTACATTAATGATATGTTCTTTGATAATAATTTGGATCTAAAGGCTGGATTTAAATTCTACTATACTGGCGAAATTGAACGAGGTTTTTCCGCAAACACAAGCGTTGAACCAACTAACAAACTCGATTTCAACTTAGCGGGTGAAATACAGAAAGTTGCCATCTTTTATTTTCAGTGGGAGAATTTGTTCGGCAACGAGTATTACATAACTCCATATTACCCAATGCCGGTAAGAAATATTAAGTTCGGTTTAGCGTGGGAGTTGTTTAATTAGAGAGAATAGAACGCAGATGACGCAGATCGGGCTGGTTTACACAGATAAAAAATCAGCGATTATCTGCTTAATCTGTGTCATCTGCGTTCTATTGCTTAAAGACTCAGCATATCTTTAAACTTAACTGCCTGTCTTCGTGAGACTTCAACTTTGTGTCCGTCTTTCAACTTAACGAGCAAACCGCCGTTCAGCCACGGTTCAATTGAATCAACCCATTTAAGATTTATAATGTGTTTCCTGTTTGCACGGAAGAACACTTTGCTGTCAAGTCTTTCATCAAGATAATTTAGCGTACGCAGGATTAGTGGTTTGTTATCTTCAAAAAATAATCGAACATAATTTCCTTCTGATTCAAGCAATCTTATTTTTTCCAGCTTGACGAACCAGCAGCGGTCGCCGTCTTTCACAAATACCTGGTCGCTTTCAGTAAGAGTTTCTGTGTCTGATTCAACAGCGACTTTCTTTCTTCCTCTTTCAATTAATTTGTTGACCGTTTCTTCAAGCCGTTTTGGTTCAATTGGCTTCAAAAGGTAATCGAGTGCGTTGTACTCAAATGCTTTTAATGCGTACTCGTCATAAGCGGTTGTGAACACAACAATCGGAACGCTGTCAAGTTCTTCAAGAAGCTCAAATCCAGTTTTACCCGGCATCTGAATATCAAGAAAGATGAGGTCTGGTTTCAGCTCGCTTATTTTTTCAAGTGCATCTTCTGCGTTTACTGCTTCACCGACAACTTGTAAATCTTTAAATGGTGTCAGCAGTCTTTTTAATTCTGTGCGCGCTAATCTTTCGTCGTCAATTATTAAAGCTTTCATTTTATTTCCTTCTTAATTGTTTTGAAGTGCTATCGGAATTTCAATCTCAGCTAGAACCGTATTCCCATTCTCATTCATTATAGAAAAATGTGCGTCATCACCGAAGAGCAGGTTGAGCCGGTGTTTTGTGTTGCTTACTCCAAAGCCGCTTGAGTTTTTTAACTGCTCTTCGCTGAAATGTCCGCTGTTCCTTATTTCAATTTTTAATTTTGAACCATTTGATGTTGTCAGCAATTTAGATTTTAAATGAATCTCTCCGCCTTCGGTCCTTTTAGCAACGCCGTGTTTTATTCCATTTTCAACGAGAGTTTGTATCATCATCGGAGGAATTTCAATCTTCTGTGTGCTCTTTTCAATATCGAGTTTGTATTTCAGCCTGTCTTCAAATCTAATTCGTTCAAGATCGAGATAGTTTTTCACCGTTTCAATTTCATCTTCAAGCGGAACTCTTTCCATTCTTTCCATCTGTAAAGAATAGCGAAGAATGTTTGAGAGTTTTGTTATTGCAACTTTAGCTGATTCAGGATCTTCTTCAATCAACGCACGGATGCTGTTCATCGCATTGAACATAAAATGCGGATTCAACTGCGACTTCAGCGTTTTCAATTCGTAATCTTTAACAGCTGCTTCCCATATAAGCGATTCAATTTCTTTCTTCTTATAATTCTCCATATAATGAACAACATAATAAATCAGGCACCACAGAAGAATGAGAATGCTTGTGTTGATAATTCCTGCAACCAGCCGGGCAAAATTGTATTCTTCCTGTTTGAATGTTCCTGCTAAATAGCTTGCTGCAAAAACGAGAGCGTAAATAATAATCCCGGAAATTATGCTTGATGTAAGTATTCTCGGGATTGTGTTTTTTATAGGAAGATTAAGCCAGTTCTTCTTTCGGATTATTCCACGAAGCAGATGGGTGAAAACAATTCCAAGGAAACCGAGAAATATCCAAACCAAAACTCTCTGCCAGGTAAGCTCTTCAAAGGATGAAATAATGAAGAGATTTATCCCGATAAAAAGGTACCAACCAGTAATCTGGCTGATCCAATAAATTTGTTTACGGCTTAATTTCATTTCTTTTACAGATTGCTGCCCTTTAGAAGAATCGTGTAAAACCAAAGGTATTTTTTTCTCTCTTCTCATCAAATATAAACTTATTCGGGATTAAGGTAAATTCAACTTAAATCTGTTTAGCAAAGACAATTAAGCCCCGTTTACTTCACGGGGCTTGTTTTGCAGATCAAACTTATTGAGTTAATAGAGGAGTGGCGGATTAATTTTTACAACAGGCAATATAAAGTGATGGGAGGATTTAACGAAGAACAATAAAAAATTAGCCCCGTTACAGGAACGGGGCTATAAAACATTCAATTGCTATTTCAGCAGAATTAATTTTTTGGTTTCAACAAACTTATCTGCTGCGAGCCTATACACATAAATTCCACTTGGAAGGTTAGTAGCATTAAATGTGACCGAATAATTGCCGGGTTCTTTTCTCTCATTAACTAAAGAAGCTATTTCGGTACCAAGCATATCATACACTTTTAGTGTTACCAATCCGGTTGACTCAATCGAATAGTTAATTGTCGTAGTTGGATTAAATGGATTAGGATGATTCTGTGAAAGTTGATATTCATACTTCTGCATTCCACTATTCATTTTCCCGAATTGACCGAAATAAATTGAAACTGCTGATGACCAACCAGAAATATTATTACCAACGTCAATCGCCCTAATTCTATATTCTGCTTGATACAAAGTGCCGGTACCTTCAATTATAATTTCATAATCATTATAAGTTTTTATATCACCATCTGTATAAGCGATTGTTGACCAATTTCCAAAATTACCCGGAACAGTTCTAGTCCTACGTTGTATTTCATAACCATTATCATTGGCATACACATCCGGTTCGTTGTTATATGACCAGGTTAAAACAGGATGAGACCATTGACCAAAATCTCTTCCGATCACAGCCAAATTTTGAGGTGTCAGTGGTACATTATCATATTGACGGTAATATAATTTTGAGCTATTACTTTCTCTATTAAACCAACTTATGTATAAATCATTTGATGCAGAAGAAAAACCAAAGAATTCTGAATAACCAAGTGTACCACTAACAGTGTATATCGAACTCCAAGTGTCATTTGAAAAAGACCTATGAATTAAATTCGAGCTTCCGGGAGTTGAAATTTGAAATGTGATGTACGAAATATTAAATATTCCATTTGTTGTTTTTGAACACTTTACACCATTCCAGGTATCAACATTAGCAGATAGCTGGGTTGCACCCGGCCAGCTTGAATCACCAATAAGCATCTTTTTGTGATAAAGAGGTCTTGGCTGACCGGTTTGAACAAATTCATAATAAAAAAGATGAATGTAAGTATTGTCAGCAGAAATATCTTCGCCGACAGAATTACCATTGAATGGTGTTACTGATGAGCTCCAGCCTGGACCATCAATATATCTATATCTCGTTCTTACTACTCCATAAGATCCACCGCCAGCGTTAAGCCAGTTATATGAAAATATTAAGTTGGTGGGTAATATTGCTATCCGTGGTCTGCCACCAGTTTCACCGATATAATCTGAGGTGATTTCCTCTTTATAAGGAGTCCAACTTGAAGTTTCAACAGAATACTGACGGTAGTATGCTTCTGATATATTATTTACTTTTTCAGTCCAAGCTACATGTAACCTTAAATCTCTATAAGCAGCATGAAACATTTGAAACGTTCCGCTTTCTACACCGCTCTGCTGAAATCTATCTGGCGGCGGCAAGGAAACCGGTATATTGGTCGCACCTGTTGGAGATATATCTGTCCAGCTAGTAAATAAATTTGTGCTTTTCAATACTTTTAGTGAACCATTCTTAACATAAACCGCAAATAAATTATTGTTGTCACCTACAATTAAAGGTGAAAATCCATCCGAGTCAATCTGCTGTTGTTTTAATATTAGACCGGTTGTAGATAATAAAACATAAAAAATTCCAGTTTGTCCATTATATCCATGGTATAATACATTTACTCCGTACATATTTGAAAAAACATCGGCTGATAATGCCTGCTGTACGCTCAATTGTGTGTTAATAATATTATTCCAGTTTTGGCTGTATAAGTTTGCTGTTAAAAATATAACTAAGAAAAAAATTTTGATACTTTTCATTTTTGACTCCCTTGTGTTTATTTTAACAAAATTGATTTAATTGTTTGGCGGTATTCACCGGCGTTCATTTGTATAAAATATACTCCTCCGGGGAGTAAGTTTCCTTTATTGTCTTTCCCATTCCATTGAATTTTATATTCTCCGGCGGGAAGATTTTCTTCTAACAGCGGTTTTATTTCTTTCCCTAAAATGTTATAAACCTTTATGCCAACATCTACGGATTCTTTCAATATGAATTTAATATTAGTTGAAGGATTAAAAGGGTTTGGGTAATTGGCATATAGATAGAATTTGTCGGTTGTGTTTTCTTTTTGTTCATCTATACCCACAGTAAAGTTTGGTTTAAACAGTCTGTTTACTGATTTCACATAAGTTTGACCCATTGAATCTTTTACAGTATAGGTATCAAAGAATAATTCTTTCTTACAATCATTATTTATATCGTAAGCTTTAACGGTCCAGGTTTCCCCTGTCCCGAATTGCCTTAAGTTGAAATACCAGATTTTATACGAGTGATTAACTGGGCTGCCTGTAAATTTCAGAACTAAAAGAAAATAATCTGCACAAATAACTATTTCTTCTTCTCCGTCACCGTCAATATCATCTGCAAAAGTGGTCAATGGATTTAATGTATAATAATCTGGTATTTTTATTTTAAATACCGGCTTGTAAGAATTTTCACCATCAGTTTCAAAACAGGTAAGTAAAATTCCACTTGTAAAATGTTTTCCTCCAACCCAAAATTCAGGCTTGCCATTTTTATCAATGTCATTTGTAGAAAATGAATAATAAGAATTGTGAATATCAACAGTACCATTCCAAACATTCATATATTGATGAACACCCTGTGTCTCAATTAAGTGAACATCTCCCCAAACATTGCTGGTAATGATATCTGTCTTTCCGTTCATATCAAAATCGCCAACAGTGATTCCGCCAACAGAATTAATCGAGGTAAAGCTGTAAACACTATCAAAGTTTGTTATAGCCGGATTGAATTCAGCTATATAAAGTGTATTTCCTAAAGTTTCATAGGCAAAATCAATCTTTCCGTTTTTATCCAAGTCTCTGAAGGTCGGAAAGTTTACCTGACGATTTTCAACCTGTGGAAAAGAAAAATATGGAGTTGCGGGTAGCGAATAAAAATCAGACTGTTTATAAAAGAGCGCTCCGCCTAAACCATCATCCCTGCGTCTCATCAGCATTTCCATGAGACCGTCATTGTCAATATCATAATACCCTTTAGGAATTGATACTGTATCTGGATAAGTAAATATCTGGTTAAAATTTTCACCTGATGGATCTAATTCATAAATACCGGGCGATCTTGATGGTAAATTGTAAATTGTTCTGTTTGCATATAATTCAATTAACCCGTTGGAATTAAAATCATTTATTAACAACCCATAGACGAAATTAGAAATATCTATATCTAACCAGTGCTTGTACATACCTGAATATCTTGATGTATCAATTGCAAAGATTTCAATAACCATACTGTCAATATTTTCATTGGCATTGTATTTTATACCTTCACTTAAATCTTCAAAGAATGTATCCCTGGTAAGTTTATTCTCGATTTTATATAAGTCTTTCTCAACCTCAGTTACTACCAAATTCTGTCTTAAGAACATTTTCTGTAACGCAGATTCCTTACTATGCTGTGGGAAAACAATGCTGCAGCTAATGAACAACAGAATACCAATTAATTCTATTTTTTTTGTAATTTGATATTTCACTTTGTTCAACATCTTCTATTACCTCGTTGACTCTAAAAAATTAGGGGAAGAAATAATACTGTTAGATTTTAATAATCTTTTTCTTGTCAAGCTATGTAAAACCGGTGGGGTATGTATCCTTTGAGAGTGGTACCCGTATGTCCGAAGGACTCCTTTCGGAGAAAATTCGTAAACTTTCATACTGGAATAAAAGAAATAATTTATTTAAAAGCACCATAATTCTACCTCACTAAAAAGCAAGGAAGAAAAATTGTGCCGGAAGGATTTAATTAGAAATCGTTACAGAAATTCTCAGTGAGTTAGCTCAAAAACAAAAACTGTCGCAGCAGTTGTCGGTAAACTGCCAGAATGGTTTTAAAAATATTAATCTATAAATACTGTTCTTGCTACAACGAAAGTATATCATTATAAAGTATAAATACCATCAGCAATAACAGGAGAACAAAGCCTGTATTGTTAATTGCAATTTTTACTTTAACAGGTATTTCTCTTCTTGCAATCGTTTCGATAATTATCATCACTAAATGCCCACCATCTAAAACAGGAAGAGGAAGAATATTAATAATTGCAAGACTGAGACTGAGAACTGCCAGAAAGAAAAGAAAACTCTCAATACCAACATCAGCAGATTTGGCTGCAAGCTGTGCAATGCGCACCGGTCCGCCGAAAGCTTTGCCAAATTCAACTTTACCTGTAATTACTTTACTTCCAACAGCAAAGGTTAATTTAGTAAGGTTTACCAAATCAGCGCCTGCAACGTAAAATGATTCGAAGAATCCGAATGTTTTGTATTCAAATTTGCCATCGAATATATCATTGATTGCAATTCCGATTTTTCCATCACTGCCGGGAATGACAGCGAGATTTAAAGTATCGCTTTCTCTAACTACTTTTGCCTGAAGTTCGACACCAGCACTCTGCGAAACCATTTCTATAAACTCTGACGATCCTCCCAGCACTTGATTGTTTAAAGAATAAATAATATCACCGGAAAGAAGTCCTGCAGTTTCAGCAGGAGAATTTTTCATTACTTCAGCAACATATGGTCTAAATCCATCTGGTGAAATTAGTTCTCCCTGTTTTTCAATATCAGGGATCAGTTTTCTTGAAACAAAAATATTTTCTTCAACACCGCTTCGTAAAACTTTTACATTCAGATCTTCGCCAATCGTGTTAATATAAATTTCATTTCTGATCTCATCCCAGTTCTCAACTGCGACACCGTTTATTGATTGAATAACATCGCCTTTTATAAAACCAATAGCTTCTGCGGGACTATCAGTCTTAACATAACCGACAGTAGTTGTTAGTGTAACCGGTTTGCCTTTGAAGAAATTCGCGCCCCAAAAGATTAAGACAGCAAGTAAAAGATTCATCAAAACTCCGGCGGTAATTACAAATGATTTTTGCCAGAAATTTTTTGAACGGAATTCGTATGGCTGAGGTTCTTTTTTTGCAAATTCAGTGTCGAAACTTTCATCGACCATTCCTGCGATCTTAACGTAACCACCGAGGGGGAGAAGTGATAATCTGTAATCAGTATTTCCTTCACCATCAAAATCTTTTGGAAGATTACCGAAAGTGAATCCGGTTTTTTTGTTATATCCGAAAAGTCTTTTTCCAAATCCGATTGCAAAAACATCTGCACGCATTCCGCAAGCTTTAGCAGCAAGGAAATGTCCCAGCTCGTGAATGAAGACAAGTATTCCAATTGTAATCGCAAAATAAATTATATAATCCATTAAGAAAGTAACTCCTGTTTCTCAGTTAAAGTTTAATAAAAATGTTTTTTCAAAATTCAATGTTCATATGATGCTGGATTCTGGATACTTGATTCTGGAACTTCATCTATTTTTTTATCCAGCATCTGATTGCCAGCATCAGGCAGTCAAGTTAACGTCATCACGTATTCTCTTGTGACTCTGTCACACTCAAATATCGTTCCCAAATCCGGCGAAAAAACGGATTCAACTTTATCCAAAGCTTTGCTTATTAGCAAGGGAATATGAGAGAACTTTATTTCTTTACGTAAAAATTTACTGACGGCAACCTCATTTGCGGCATTCAAAATACAAGGTGCAGTTCCTCCTGTATTCAGAGCATCGAAAGCGAGTTTCAGGCATTCAAACTTTATTAAATCTGGTTCATAAAAAGTTAATGATCCAATTGTCGGCATACTTGTCCGTGGAAAATCATTTTGAACCCGTTCCGGAAAAGTTAATGCATATTGAATTGGCAGCTTCATATCAGGCAGACCAAGCTGTGCTTTTATTGAACCATCAACAAACTGAATCATCGAATGAATAATTGACTGCGGATGAATCACAACTTCAATTTTTTCTGCCGGCAATCCGAATAACCAATGCGCTTCAATAACTTCGAGACCTTTGTTCATCATTGTGGCAGAATCGATAGTGATCTTGCTGCCCATTTTCCAGTTTGGATGGTTAAGCGCTTCATCAACAGTTGCAGTTTCAAAGAACGATTTATCTTTATCACGAAATGGTCCGCCGGAAGCAGTAAGGATCAATTTTTCAACTTCGTTTAAATTTTCACCAACAAGGCATTGATAAATTGCACTGTGTTCGGAATCAACCGGAATTATCTCCGCACTATTTTCAAGAACAAGCTTCGTAACAATTTCTCCTGCTACGACGAGAGTTTCCTTGTTTGCAAGTGCAATTCTTTTTCCTCTCTTTATTGCTTCGAGAGTTGGTGCTAAACCTGCAAACCCGACCATCGCACCCATAAATATATCATACTCGGTTTCTAAAGCAGCGTTGACTAATCCATCTTCACCAATTAATAATTCACAGCCTTTTGGAATCTTTCCGGAAATTTTCTTTACTGCATTTACATCTCTCACAACCACTACTTTGGGATTGAACTTTCTGATCTGATCAAGAAGCAACTCAGTATTTGAGTTTACTGTCAGTCCTGCTACTTCAAAATCATTTTTCAGATTGCTGATAACATTAAGGCAATTAACCCCAATCGATCCCGTAGAGCCGAGTATAAAAACCTTTTTCATTGGGGGTAAAAATACTTAAAAACCGCCGAAAGATTAAGCTCTGAGTTAAATCCCCCATTTGATGGATGAAATGATTCATTGCTTGAATGATAAACCTTCAAAAACATTTCTAAATTCAAGAAACATTCCGATATTTAAAGCATCTTTTATAATGGATACAATAAAAATTTTTGTCTGACATTAATGAAAATATAATCGAGTTTACACTCCTCTTTAACAAGTATAAAAAGAGACTATATAATTATGTTCTTAAAATGACGGAGGATAGAATGCTAACCGAGGACATTGTTCAGGATATTTTTGTTAAGCTTTATCAAAACTTTGATAACTTAAGATTTAAAACCAATGTAAACTATTGGCTTTTTACTACAGCAAGAAATGAAGTTTATACCTTTTACAGGAGAAAGAAAATTAGAACGGATCAGTTTAATGTTGAATCTACAGACGAAATTGAAGTTGAGTCTAAAGAGAGTATTGAAAACAAAATAGAAAATAATGAAGTAAAAGAATTAATTCAGATAGAATTAAACAATCTGCCACCTGATCAAAGGGAAATCTTTATATTGAAAGAATATTCGGGACTAAGCTATAAAGAAATTGCAACGCTGATGGCGATTGATGAAGAGCTTGTAAAAAGCAGACTTTATAAAGCACGACAAAAGTTAATAAATAGAATTTCAAAACTTGTTGAATAACGATTTAAGTATGTCATTTCGAAGAGCGAAGCGATGAAGCAATCTGCAAAGTAGTTAGATTCTATTAGCATGACCTTCAGGTCGTGGGATTAATGTTAAAAAAATAAACTGGCTTTAGCCAAATGGTACAGCTATTATTAATAAAATTATTAAGTGGAAAGTTTTATGAGTGAAAATAAAATATTAGAACTGATAAATCTCTACTTCGATGGTGAGCTTGACAAAGGCAGAGAAGCATTTCTTTTCACAGGACTTTCACAAAGTGCCGAAGGAAGGGAATATTTCAAACAGTTAAGTAGAATTAAATCATCAATTGATGGATCACTTGAGGATTTTCCCGAAGAGCTGGATGAAAGAATATTAAGATCAGTAAGCAGTACATCAGAAAAGAAATTCAGCTTCTTTACCGGACAAAGATTATTCGCATCCTTTTCTTACGCCGTTGCATTGATCTTACTTTTCTTGAGCGGATATCTGTTCTTTAAAGTATCAAGTTTTCAAGATAGAGTTGATAGTCTTTCCGGTCAAATAATTAATCAATCTAAAACAATACAAATGCTTTACAATAGCTTACCAGTAATTGAAGTAAGTGCAACTTTTGATAACGAAATAATTATTAAACCAAACATTTGAGGTTAATATGAAAACCAAATTAAATATTCTAATTCTTCTTTCTATAATTTTATTTGGATGTAAAGAGGAGAATAAAATTGAAATTATCCCTGATTATGACAGAATTTATCTACCTATGAATCAGCTAACAGAAACGCCACAACTTATTGAAGGTGATAGTAAGAAACTTTTAGATAGTGTTATGAATACATACGCAAAGTTATATCCGTTTGAGGATACAATTAAGAATAAACCTACAATCGAATACAAGTTCATGATAAGCGAAGACGGAATTGTTGAAAAAGTATTTTTTGGGAAGAACAATGACGAAACAATTAATCAAATAGTGTTAACCACAATTTCTAATTGGAAGTTTAATCCTGGAAGGAAAGATGGCAAAATTGTTAAATCTCAATACCCAATGATATTGTGGTGGGAAACTAATCAGCCTATTAATGAAGATGAATTTTCAACCCTTGTTGAAAATATGCCAGGTCCAATTGGTGGGATGTATGCAATTCAAGAAAAAATTCAATATCCGGAAACTGCTAAACGTTCAGGAATTCAGGGAAAAGTTATTATTCAAGCTTTTATTGATGAAAATGGTAAAGTTATTCACGCTAAACTCTTAAATGGAATTGGTGGCGGCTGTGATGAAGTAGCTCTCGACGCTATTAAACAAACCAAGTTTAATCCTGGAATCCAAAACGGTAAACCAATAAAGGTTCAGGTTACCATTCCTATATGGTTTAAATTGCAGTAATTGTAAATTTAATAGAGATACATTCTGATCCATCTCTATTTGACAAGCCTTAAAACTGATCTTTAATAATATCACACTTGGGACTAAAAGAAGTATTAACTAATTCTTCTTCTTCATATAATTATCGCAACTCTTAGGAATTTTCCTATTGGTCAATAATACTCAAAATCCGCCTAAAGATTAAGCGCTTACTCGATTCGCTGTTTTACGGGACCTTTTATTATCAACTATTATGAATCCAGATAATAACTTTTTATTTTTCATTATCAAATAATTTTAATGGGGATTAAAATGCTTTTGAAATTGCAATTCTTCTTATTCTCACTGACTTTTTCTTGTACATTATTTTCCCAAAACATCTTTATCGATTCGAGTGAGGTAGCAATATTTTTGAATGGCAGTAGCCTTTGGAGCTCGACAACTCACACGATGAGTATTTCCGGAGGATTCGCAATTGGCGGATATTTAGATTTTGGCTATCAGGGCAGCTTTGGTTCTATTGAAGGTCAAAATTATTATGACGATGATGAGGAGTATAATGCTCACTCGTTTTTAGTTAGCGGTATTTTAACAAAAAAGAAAATGCAAGTTTCAATTGATCTTGCAATCACAGCGTCAAATGCTAATACTACAATCCTAGTTTTAGGTTTGGGTTTAGCAAAGAAATATCATTTGGGAAATGCTCTAGAAGGTGTTCTCAGTCTATCAACAGGTATTGGTTTCAGTCTCGATGATTTTCCGGGAAAACAAGAATTTGCTCTTGCGCTGAGTGCTGATCTTTTATTAGGCGAAATTGTTTATTTCGGACCTGGTATTGGATATGCAAATGAAGAGATATTTTATGGTTTGAATTTAGGTGTTGTAATTCCATTTAAGCTTAAAAAATATTAATGAATAGAAATCCATTAGAAATATAATTCACATCGCATAAACAAAAGCAGTTTTTCCTGCAAAACTTCTATCATATTGCTCTTAATTGACCTTGAAAGCGGCTAATAAATTCTTATTTTGCATCAGTATGAAAATGAAAATTGCAATAATAATATCAGTAATTCTGGTCCTCACACTGCAGGCTCAGCAAAGAAATGAGCAGAAATTCTCACTTGCTCAGAGTTATGAGCAGATTGGAGATTACAACTCCGCTGTAAAGCTCTATGAGGAATTGTATCAGTCAGATCCGGCAAACTCGATGTATATAAATGCACTTTACCGTACTTATACTCAACTGAAAAACTATGCTGCACTCGTAAATATTCTTGATGAAAGGTTAAAGCAAAAACCGGATGATGTTGAAGCTTACGGAATGCTTGGTTCAACATATTACTTAATGGGGAATGAGGAGAAAGCAGTTGAAGTGTGGAATAAACCATTTCAGTCTGGTAATATTAACCCGGTATTTTACAGAGTGGTTGGGAATTTTGTTTTAGAAAGAAGAGCATTTGAAATAGCAATTGATTTATATGAGCAGGGAAAGAAAGCATCTGAGGATAAAGTGTTGTATGCTTTTGATCTTGCTCGTCTTTATTCACTAACAATGCAGTTTGAAAAAGCAGCACAGGAGTACTGCTATATTCTTTCGAATCAACCTTCACAACAACAGATTGTCGAGTCTAACATTTTTCAGAATGTGAACAGACCGGGCGCACTTGATGCAACTATAAATGTAATTGAGGGCTGCGCCGATAAAAACAATCTCAGCTTTTCATTTTTACTTGCAAGATTGTACTCAGAAAAAAAATCATATCAGAAAGCTTATGAAATATACCTTTACATAGATGAGGTTCAGTCTAGTAAAGGAAGAGACTTGTATAATTTTGGAAGACAGATGTTTTCTGAAAAAGAGTACAAGTTAGCTGCTGATGTTTTCAAAAAAATCACTGATGA
>DATIJX010000130.1:0-6311 GCA_035478175.1 Ignavibacteriaceae bacterium | reverse complement strand
TTTTGAACGGAGAAGAAATCGATAACAAAGATTCGCTGGCTAATCCTGAATCACTAAAACAGTTCTATGATATAAATAGTTTACATTAGTATTTAATCAGTTCGTTGTCATTCCGTCTTGTCCGGAATCTATTTCACAATTTCTTTCAAGATTCCCGACTCTCCGGCAAATGCCGGATCGCGGGAATGACTTCTTTTAAAATTTAAATTAAACATAAAGTGCACTGCCGAAATCTCTTCTGTGTTTTTGAGTAAAATCATGATCTTCACTAAGATATTTGAAGATTGCAATGCAACCTTTTCTAAGGGCATCACTAACGATGCCCTCTGTTGAATTTTTTTTATTGAACTATGCTGAAAGAATAACCAAGTTCAATCTGGAACTGACTCATTTGTAATTCAATATTTTGGTTGCTTGGTGGATCAAGAGGATTAGCTCCTTTTACCTTACCGGCAGGAGCGTACATCAATCCTAAAATAATTTCATTACTATTGTTGATTGATTTTGAACAACCGAGAGTAATATGACTTTCAACAACTGCAGGTGCAAGTATGTTGAATAATACTTCAGTTTCAGGAATCGGCTGCTTACCGTAAGAGTAACCGCCATACAGAGTCCACATTTCAGGAAGTTTGTACATAATACCGAATTTAACAATCGTCATATCCTTCCAACCAAAACCGGCACCGTCATCATTGCCAAGCAAGCTTGTCTGAAGATTTGGAATCAGAGGATTGTTGATGGATTTAATCTGGCTGTAAAGAATCTGCTGAACATCGAGCATTAAAGTAAGTTCCTGGTTAGGCATAACAGCTACACCAGCTTGCCAGCTTGAAGGAATATCAAAATCTCCCTGCTCTGCAAATAAACCTGCGTACTTTTCGAACTCGCTCATAAATATTTGTGACTGATAAGAAACACCAACTCTGAACATTTCACCGAACTGTCCCTGGTAACCAATCTTACCGCCAAAGCCGGTTGATGTACTGTTCACATTACCACTCAATGCTGTGGGATTACTTGAGAAAGGAGAGAAGCTAGCTAATCCTTTTGCAGCAAACTTTTGATATGCAAATATTAATGATGCACCGAGCGAATGGTTTTCGGCAAATTCGATTGCATAAGTTGCACCAGCAAATAATTGCTCTAGATTAACTCCGGTACCCGGTGAACTCGGATCATAGAATGTTGCAGTCGGATAATCTGTATTCATTCCGCCATTTCCATAAATCATAACACCAATAGCCATAGTTGGATTTATCTTCCAGCTTGCGCCTAATGTAGGGAATACAAATGATTTTGAATCGCTTTCAATTGTACCTGGCATTAAACCAAAGGTTCCTTCAAAACCAGAAGGATTTCCATCAACAGTATATTCTCTCATTGGACTAAAATATGCCAGTTCGAAATTATATTGAGTAGGAACGAAAGCTATTGCAGCAGGATTTGTTATTGCACCTAAGGAACTTAAAGGCACAGCAACACCTGCTCCAGCTAAAGCAGAATATTTAATACCATAACCATGTCTGAAATAACCGTCTGTTGCAAACAGGCTATTCGTCAGCAATAGTGTGATGGTGAAAACTGAAAGGAAAAACGTAACCTTTTTTTGAAACATTGAAGTAACTCCCATTAGTGATTTAATAGTTAATTAAAAATTCCCCTGAAAAAAAAATCTTATGTAAAAATAATCTGAGCCCCGGCAGACTTTTCATAAAACTGACCGACTGATATAATATCATTTACCTGTGGACAAAAATCTTTTTTAGTAAGATGGAACATATCCACAGTTGCTTTGCAGGCGTAAAGTTCGCCGCCGGCATCACTGATCATTTCTATAAATTCACGAACGGGGGGAATATCGATTTTTTCCATTTCCTTTTTCATCATTACAGTTGCGAACTTTGACATTCCCGGAATTGCACCTAACCAGGTTGGCATTTTTAATCCGCCGGGCATTCTCATTGCAGAGTTGCCGACTGTAGCTACACTCAAGCCATCCATTCTATTTTCTATAATAGCATCAAGTCCAAAGAATGTGAAGAAAAGAGTTGCTTCAATTCCTTCCATTCTTGCACCGTTTGCCATGATTAAACCTGGGTACACCCCTTCGAGTGATCCGTGCGATACAACGATTGAAACTTTTTCTATTGGTTGTGACATTTTATTCTCTCCTTTTTATATACAGCCTTTTGGTTTTGGAAGTCCTGCAATTTTTGCAGCTTTTTTTGCTGGTCCTTTTGGAAATAGTGCATAAAGTTCTTTTGTATCAACACCACTTTCCTTTGTTAATTTCCTGATTGAAGGTGCGTCACCTTTCTCTTTAAACTCTTTGCGCATATAATCAATTACTAACCAATGGCGATCAGTCATTGCATCTATGCCTTCGAGCTTTGCGAATTCCTGGGCAACTTCTTTATCCCAGTCGTTCAGGTTTTTAAGATGCCCGTCGGCATCGAGTTCTAACTTTCTTCCTACTATTTCTACAGTTTCCATTTTTACTCCTTGATTGATTTTTTACGAATTTGTTTTTATAAATACTCCAAATTGCTAATGTATTGTTTGGCTAAAGCCAAGAAAATTTTTTTATTCAAAAACCACGAGCTAAAGCTCGTGGCAATTCATCATAGTTTTCAAACAGGCTCAATGTCTTTGTAATGGGCGTGACTATTTGCCCCGACCTTTAGGTCGGGGAATAATATAAATATAAAACCTCTTGGGCTTAAGCCCAATTTGATTATGCATTAACATGATTAATTTTTTTATCCTCGTCCAATGCAGCGAGGTTTTTCAAAAACTTCAATCCTACAGCAAGACCTCTTCTAACTTCAGGCGAATTTAATTCTTTCAGCAAGCTCATCAGTGAAACTTTTTCCTCAACTTTAATATCGATATTCTTGTAAACAGCCACTGCATTATTAATTGCCTGAAGCATATCCGGCTGAGTGAGATTCTTTACTGTATCGAGAATAGTAACAATGTTTTCGCCGAGAAGCTTTACATCCTCTGCACTATAATTTGTTACTACGTTGTCCATTGCCTTTCTCATTTCTTTCGCAAACTGGAAATAACCTTTCCTGTCAAACTCATCAAATTTTTTCATCAGGTCTAAAATAGATTCACGGACAAGCGGTGAAACATCACGTGCAAAATCTCTTACGCTTTCCATCTGATCGAAAGCTTTGCTGAGATTGTTCACATTCCGCAAAAGCTTTTTGCCAAGATGAAGAATATCACCTGTATTTATGTGATCGTGAACTTCTTCAAGCTCTACAACTGCAGTTTGATATAAATCTTTCCCTACACGGTAAAGGTCATCTTTCAGGTCTTCCATCATTCTGCGATGCTGTCTCTGAAGCTCAATTTCTTCGAGGATAATATTGAGCTTATAATTTATTTCGTCTATCTGATTTTGGGTTACTACTGCTTCCATTTTTAAAACCTCTTACCTGCCATAGACATATTTGATTCGATTGGAAGCTCAAGTCCTTTAATCAGGAAGTTCCAGTAAGTCCATCTGAACATTATTTTTCCGTAGTGATTCATTTTTGTCTCCTCAAGCAGAGAGAATGGACCGATTCCCGGCAGTGGAAATTTTCCCGGTAAAGGTTCAGTGTCATAATTGAAATCGATGAGAATACCTTTTCCAAAACCTGATTCAATAAAACAGTTTGCGTGTCCATCGAATTTGGCGTGAGGTTCTCTGCCTTCAATTACACTAAGGAAATTTTCCTGAAGTATATCTGCCTGGAAGTGAGCTACTGAACCTGCTTTTGAACTTGGCAGATCGGTTGCATCACCAATTATAAAAATATTATCATAAGCTTTAGATCTAAGAGTTTGAGGATCTGTGGGAATAAAATTAAGCTCATTACCCATTCCGCTTCTTGCAATTGCCTCATCTCCCATATTGGTTGGAATTGTTACAAGCACATCAAATGGAATTTCTGTTTCATCCCACGAAACAATTTTCATTTCATCATTATCTACACGGGCAATATTAAACTCAGATGTTAGTTTTATGTTTTTCTTGTTGAGGAAGTCGCCAAGAATTGCAGAAGCTTTTGGTTTAGTGAAAGCTCCGGGCAGGGGAGTAACAAAATGAATATCAACTCTATCACGAATTCCTTTTTCGGTAAAAAACCAGTCGGCTAGAAAAGCAAATTCCAGAGGAGCTACCGGACACTTTATCGGCATTTCAGTTATGTTAATAACTAATTTTCCGCCTTCCCAATGCTTGAAAAAATCCCGCAGGGCACATGCACCTTCAATTGTATAATAATCAAAAATGTTTTTGTACCACAGCGAATCTTTTAATCCTTCAGTTTCTTCGGGTTTTGTTTTTGCACCAGTTGCAATTATTAAATAGTCATAACCAACGACTTGTCCGTTTTGCAGTAACACTCTATTCTCAACTGGTTCAATTTTATCAATTGCAGAATTAATGACGTTAACTCCGGTGGGATAAAAATCTCTTTTCGGCTTTGTAACATCTTTACAGGTATAAATATTAAATGGAATAAAAAGAAATCCAGGCTGGTAATAATGATTTTCGTGCTGGTCAACTATTGTAATCTGCCATTCATTTTTGTCAAGTACATTGTTTAGCTTATTTAGCATCATTGTGCCGGCAGTTCCGGCACCGAGTATTAATAATTTTTTCATCGTTAATTCTTTCTCAATAAGTATTTAGTTTTTAGGTGGAATTAATTCTTTTAACTTTTCCTTAATGCTGCCGCAATCGCTGAAGCTGTTGTAAACTTCACATTCCCGGCAATCTCTTCCCGTACAAATATTTTCTTTATGGTTGTGCATCCAGCAGGGCTTTTCATAATTCGTAAATGCCTCACATTTTTTTCGGTCCTTTTCTGAGCAGTTTATTATTGCCCAGCAAGGAATTAACGATAACATTCTGCGGATACTTTCAATTCCCATCTTCCCGCCATTAATAGCATGACGTAAGCATTTTATTCTTTCAAGATCCAAATCAGAATAAAGTCTGTGCGAGCTGGATTTCTTGAATGGAATTATTAGCCCCTCACGCTCATACATTCTTAAAGTTGGAATAGAAATGCCGAGGAGTCGTGCAGCAGTGCTGATTGTATAAACTGGTTTTGTTGATATTTCACTAAGCATAGTTATTGTTTTAATTTCTAATATCAGTTATTACCAAATTATCTGCCATTGATTGGTATTAGATATTTATTCGAATTCAGACAGTAATGAAAGAATATTTTTCAGAAATGAGAAGATGGAATCATAGTCATCTTAGATTTGAGAGGTCTTGAAGTCGATTAATTATGAATAACCTGCCTCGTGGCAGGCGGGATAAAAATTAAAAATTGATTTCATCTCGGGAGGATTCTAAAAATGAATCTAGGGAAAGGCAGAAACAAAAGCAATTAAACTTGATATCTCATAAATAAATATTTATTTTAGATGAGAATAATTCCTATCTAATAATTTCTATCTATGAAAAAAGAAAAACACGGCATTGACATAAAAGACAGTAATTTAAAAGTCACTCCTCAAAGAGTTGCTGTTTTGGAAGCCTTAAACAATCTAAAGGATCATCCTACCGCTGATAGAATCAAGGAATATGTTGTTAAAAATCATCCCCACATTGCGGTTGGAACAATCTACAAAACGCTGGAAACTTTTGTTGAAAAAGGATTGGTCAAAAAAGTAAAGACTGAAAAAGATGTTATGAGGTACGATGCTATACTCGATAATCATCATCATTTGTATTGTGAGGACACGGAACGCATAGAGGATTTCTTTGATGATGAACTTGACAGCTTAATCGACAAATACTTTCAGAAAAAGAAAATTCCCAACTTTAAAGTGAAGGATATAAAGCTTCAGATAATCGGAACATTCAACAATAAAAAAATTAATTAAATAATTATTAACAATAAAAACATCAGGAGAAATACTATGAGTGATGAAAGCAAATGCCCTGTAACAGGCAGCACTGCCGGCGGGGGAACATCAAATAAAGACTGGTGGCCAAACCAATTAAATCTTGGCATACTTCACCAACACCATCCGGCATCCAGTCCAATGGATAAGAAATTTGACTATGCAAAAGAATTCGACAAGATGGATTACAAAGCTCTCAAGAAAGATTTGTATGCAGTGATGACTGACTCACAAGATTGGTGGCCTGCCGACTGGGGTCATTATGGTGGACTGTTTATTCGTATGACGTGGCACAGCGCAGGAACATATCGTACTGGTGATGGTCGCGGCGGAGGCGGAACAGGTAATCAGCGTTTTGCACCTGTCAACAGCTGGCCTGATAATGGCAA
>DATIJX010000129.1:0-22712 GCA_035478175.1 Ignavibacteriaceae bacterium | reverse complement strand
GATTTTATAGGCTATAGAATCTATTCTGTCATTTAACTTTATTTTTTTAATGAAAGAAAAATCCGGGCTCTCAACAAATGGCCAATCATTCAACAGGCCGATTAGCCTGATATATGAAATGCTTGTGTCAAGTCTGGAGAATGAGAAATGATGTACTACAATGCTATCTTGCTGATCATCTGTCATCTGTATTTGTTCATCATTGAGAAGAAAACTATTTCTTGCCATTGCTTCAAAATAAATTTTGCCCATTAAAAGATAACCGCTCAATGTCGGATGCAAATGATCGACTGAAAGGTTATTGCCAATAATCCCATCAGGACTGTTTGCATTAAATATTGAATCCACATCAACTAATCCACAATTATATTTTAAGGTAAGCTGCTTAATGATCTCATTTATTTTTTCAGGAGCTCTGAATCTGAGAGCATCAAGATCTTTCGCAAACCGGAAAAGTGAATCGGCTGAGTGCATATTTCTAAGTTTAAGCTGAAGTTGCGCCTTCAAGTAAACTGTATCAGCATTCTCATTAATACCACTTCCAACTGAATTAAATGGCTTCTGATCTTTCAAATTGCTAACGAGTGTGCCAATTACTACAGGAACTCCCGCGTCCTTAGTCATTTGAAGAATATCTTCAAAATTTCCTTCGAATTGTTCAACGCCAACATTGTATGATTCTGAATTATATGGTATCAACTGTTCCTTTACTATTCTTGCCATCAACGTTCCGCCACGATGTGATTCAAGTTCAGAATTGCTGCTGAAAATTGAGATTAACGAACTAATACCACTCCGAAGTAGTTCTACTGATTTAAACTGGTTCAACCATATCAGAAAATTCACAAGCTCACGTGAGTTACCAATGTTTTCAGTTGAGCCAACACCGAATGCCCCGTAGTATTCATTATGGCCTGCATAGAATAAAATTAAGTCTGGGTACTGTTCAAGCACTCCGGGAAGAAGATCCCTTATTGTATATGAGTTCGTTGCAGTTATACCGAGGTTAACTACTTCTATGTATTTATCTGGATAAATTAATTCAAGACGATCACGGATGTATCTGGAGAAAGTTCCATTTGGTGAAAAAGGAAATCCCTGTGCGCTGCTTCCTCCCATCACAAAAACTCTGAACGAATTTTTTCTCTTTACAATGTCAAACGCATCGTTGTTTGATTGAGGTAAATCTTTTGTATTAAAGAAATATCTACCGGCAACGTCCGGATTAAGCATCTGCTTTGTCTCTGTTATTTTTATCCATTGCTCGTCATTTCTATCATAGTTGAAAACTCTCAAAAATATTTCAAGTAGTACAAAGAAAAGAACAGGAATCAGAATCAATATCAGGTAAAACCAGAATGGAGATTTGGTCTTTCTGATCTTTTTATTTTCTTCAGTTTTAATCAATAGAATTCTTTTGACTTATTATGGCTTCAAGCTGCTGACGAATTTGTTCTGCCCGCTGGAAGTCCGGTTTTATTTGTAAACATTTGTTGATTGACTCAAGTGCTTTATTAAATTCTTTTTTCTGAGCATAAGCCCCGGTAATATTAAAATAGGTTTGAGCGTCTTTTTTATCAAAGTTTAAACTTGTTTCAAGATAGATAATTGCATCATCAACAAAGCCCTGAGATAGAGCATTAATTCCCAGCCACTTGGAATTAAATGCATTCGGTTTTTTACCATATCCTCTTCTCAGGAAATAATATGCCCGGGAAAATTTTCCAGCCGAAATTAATTCTTTTGCTGTGCTATTGTAGTATTTATAAAGAAATGGAAACTCATCTATAAGTGCAGCCATCTCGGTGGCATATTCATCAAATTGATTTTTCTTTAAGTAGCTGCTTGAAACTTTTAGTCTCGCTTGATCTCTGGAAATTTTTCCATCGATCACATCAATTGAAAGGCTGTCAATTAAACTATTGAGTTTAATCAATCTGCTCCTTGCAACCTTGTTTTCGGGATTAATGTAAGGCCAGTCATTCTTTAAAATTTTTATCCTGAAATCTGCAACAGTTGAATCAAAAGGAGTAAAATTATAATGAGCATAAACAAGACTGTCAGCAGTGTTTTCATCCAGGTCAGAGGGTTCCTTTGTCGGAAGATAGCCTTTCTTCTTCATTGCATTGAAAAATAAATTTCCAATCAGTTGGTATCCTTTAACATTTGGATGAAGATGATCAGTCATCAATTCGTCTCCAACTATCCCATCATTGCTGACAGAATTCAATAGTGAATCGCTTCTAACAAATGGATAATTAAACTCTTTGCATAACTGAACTATTGTTTTGTTAATTTCTTCAGGAGCGCGGAATCTTAATGCATCAAGTTCTTTGGCAAAAATAAATAATCCTTTTGCCGAGTCAATTTCACCTGCTTGTAATTTACTTCCAGCATTGAAAAATATTTGATCTGCCGGTGGATACTTAGAATTTTTTACTGAAATAAAAGGTTTCTGATCTTTTAAATTGCTTGCAACCGTGCTCGCAATAACTGGCACGTTTGCTTCTTTACACATTGAAAGTATATCGTGAAAATTTCCTTCAAACTGATGGATGCCATCCCAATAAATTTCAGAATTGTATTCAATTAATTTATCCTGAGCCAATTGCGCCATCATTGTTCCGCCGGTGATTTCATCCTCTGAAGAAAATAGTTTTGACAATTCTTTGATAACGTTTCTAAGCAGCTCAACAGTTTTAAATTTGTTCAGCCACAAAGTAGTATTTACAACAAACCTCGATGAACCTAATGATTCCAACGATCCTACTCCAAGTGCGCCATAGTATTCATTGTGTCCGAGATAAATCAAAATCAGATCCGGCTGCTTTTTCAGAAGCTCAGGCATTAAATCTCTGATTGTATAGGAATTAATTGCAGACATACTGAAGTTAGTAACTTCAATTACCTTTTGAGGATAAAGAATCTCTAGTTTTTTTCTGATGAATTTGCTGAATGAAGCGCTTGATAAATAAGGATAACCTGCAGCAGAGCTCGCACCTAATACAAATACTCTGAAACTGTTTTCCTTTTTTTCTTTGTAGACGAAAGATTCAACCGAGAACGGTAAATTTTTTGTTGTGAAAAAGTACCGGTAACCAATTTCAGGATTTAATATTTGCATATCCTGAGAAATGTCAACCCAGATACGGTCATCATTTCCATAATTAAAAATTCTCAGACCGGCTTCTACCAAAACAAAGAAAAGAACTGGAATAACAATTAGTAAAATGTAAAACCATTTGGGGGCAGGAGTTTTTATGCTCTTTAAAAAAGAATCAATCCCTTCTTCCGGGACATTAAGCTGCTTTGCCATCTCTTTAACTGAAAGAATCTTATAATTCTTTTGAATAAACTGTATTTGTTTTTCGGATAAAGGCAATTTACATCCTTACCTGTTTGATCTAGATGCATTGATTAATTGCTGCTGGAGATCTTTTGCCATCGAGTAATTTGGCTCAATCTGCAGGCAGCGGTTAATCATTTGTAAAGCTGTCTGATAATCTTTTTTAATTGAATAGGCTCCTGCCAGATTATAGTAAACCTGTGCATCGGATGAATTATAGTTTATACATGTTGAAAGATATCTGATTGCAGAATCTACTTTGTTATTCAGCAAATCAATAATCCCCAGCCACTTTGTTGAATAAGCACCGGGCTTAAGTTCATTAAGTTTCTGTAGATAATAATAAGCCTCATCAAACATTTTCAAGTTGACAAGGAGTTGAGCAGCAAATTCATATAGATAGGGATCAAATGGATATTCATCTGTTGCTGCGTTAATTTCTTTGAGGAATGATTCTAAGTCTCCTTTAACCAATTTACTTTGAGCAAGTTGAAGATGAGCTGCTTCCCAGGATAAATCACCTTTACCAACCTGAAAGGCAAGAGTATCAGTATACGTCTGCATATTTAAGAGTTTCATTTTTTTTTCATCAGATATTTTCTCTTTGGTGTACGGCCAATCACTCTTTAAAATTATTATCTGATAAAGAGCTATTGTTGAATCCAGCTTTGTGAATTCATAACGACTTAAGGTAATACTATCCTGAGCTTGAAGTGAATAATCCTTACGATAACCTTCTGGAAAAATTCCTGACTCAATTCCCTTATCAAAAATTTCTCTGCCGATTATCTGAAAGCCTCGTAAATTTGGATGAAGGTGATCAGTAATTAGATCATCGCCAACGACTCCGCTGACTGATTCAGCATTGAAAACTGAATCTAATTTTACCACGGGATAGCTAAACTCTTTGCCGAGGTCTTCAATTATTTGATTTACTTTTTCGGGAGCTCGCCATCTCAAAGCATCAAGATCCTTTGCAACTCGAAATAATGAATCTGCAGTCTTTACTCGTCCCGCTCCAATTTCAGTCTGTGCTGAATTAAATATTTCATCTGCTGGAGGAAAGTCTCCTTCGTAGCTTGATTCAAAAGGCTTTTGATCTTTTAGATTGCTAACCAATCTTCCAAGAATTACAGGAACTTTTTTATCCTTCGCAATTTCAAGTATATCGCGCAGGTTCCCTTCATACTGGTTTAATCCTGAAAAGTATTTTTCAGAGTTGAACGGAATTAATTGTCGCTGAGACATTCGTGCCATCAACGTTCCATCTTCCTTTATCGGCTTAGAAAATATTCCATTTACAGATTTTACTACATCACGAAGCAATTCAAAGGTCTTGAATCGATTAAGCCAGATAACAGTGTTAACAATAAATCGTGTATCTCCCAAAGTTTCTACGGAGCCAACACCGAGTGCGCCGTAATATTCATTATGTCCCGCATAAATAATTATCAGATCTGGTTGCTTTTCTAAAACTCCTGGCAGCATATCCCTTAAAGCATAAGAGTTTATTGCAGACATTGCGATGTTTACAACTTCTATATGTTTTTCAGGATAGAGTAGTTCAAGTCTTTTGCGGATATATCTTGAGAAAGCACCATTCGGTGAATATGGAAATCCCGCAGCGCTGCTTCCACCCATAACAAAAACCCGGTAGGAATTTTCTTTCTTGATTTCATCAAAATAATTATGATTTGCTGATGGGACTCTGTCGGTATTATAAAAATATCTGAATGCTATTTCCGGATTTAATGTTAATATTCCTTCTCCTGCAGGAATCCATTGGTCATAAGTTCTTCCATAATTAAAAAGTCTGAGACTAAGTTCTAAAAAAATGACAATGACGACAGGCAGCAATATTAAAACAAGATAGAACCAGCGCGGAGTTTTTTTTCTGGAATTATCGATGAACTCTTTGATGAGCTCTTTATCAATATTCAGCTCCTTAGCAATCTCTTCAACTGAAAGCGTGTCTTTTTTTTCGTTTATAAGTTTTTTGTTTTTTTCAGAAAGCGGCAATTAAATTCCTTATTTCAATTTTGTGGTCGTTCAGTTACTAAGTCATGTTACGCATAGCTGTCATTCCGGCGAGTGCAACGAGCCCGGAATCTGCACTTGCCGAATGACTATCAGATTCTGGACAAACCAGAATGACTAGATTTAATAATACTGCGTAATGTGACTTACTAAGTTTAATATTCGTTAAAAATCTCATCTGAAAAATATGAATCAACTACTTAAAATTATGGCAATCATAGCTAAAAAATTAGTGTTTAATAAATGGCAAGTCCTGTTATTAACATTTCTTTTGACTTACCTGATTTATGATAATATCGCTATTTTTAAGTCAATTTAATGGATGATTTCTGAACTTAACTTATGAAATAAACTCTTGTATATGGTAAACTGGATTCAGTTCTTCAATTTGAAATATCACATAAATGTATAAAATAATTTTACTGCTATTACCTTTGATCCTCCCCCAAATCAACCGGGGCCAGACTGACGAGCAGAAAATAATAGCTAAAATTGGCAGTGAAGTAATTAACGAAAGCGAATTCATTGAAAGGTATGAACTCACTCCTCAGATTTATGCTGGGATGATTGGTGGAGAAGAGTCTCTCAAGAGAGAAGTTCTGTACTCAATCATTGCTGAAAAGCTCTGGGCGCTTGAAGCTGAGTCAATGGGCTTGGACAATTCTGAACTGATTAAATCAACTTATAAAGCTATTGAAAAAATGTATGTACGTGATGCACTTTACAGGCAGGAAATTCTTGACAAGATTAATTTATCAGATGGATATCTGATTGAAGCATTTCGAAGAAACAGTTTGTCACTTAATTTGAATTATATCTTCGCTGAAGATGAAACTGAGATCAATGATATTTTCAAGCAGCTTGGTGATGGAGTTGAATTTTATTCTATTTTTCTTACACGTCCCGAGAGCAGTCTGCAGGAAATGCCTTATGTCGTTGGTTATGGACAGATGGATAAAAATGTTGAGGATGTTTTATATAGCTTAAAGCTGAGCGAAATTACTCAACCAATTAAAGCCCCAAATGGATGGTATATATTCAGGCTGCTATCCACTGAACAAAAAGTAATTGAAAATGTGCAGCAGGCTGAAGAGCAGCAAAAGTATGTTCTGAAAGTTGCAGAAAAAACATTAACGGACAGTGTTTATAAAGATTTTTACGCCAGATTTTTTAAAGATGCAGTAGCAGAAACCAACAAAGACATTTTCATTAAACTATCTGAAGTTGTCATTGAAGCTCTGAAGTATAGAAGCGAGAAAGAAAGTATTCCGGCGGGAGAAAAAGTTTATATTATTCCTGAAGATTTATATAGAATTGAAATTGAATTAGGTCAGGAATTACTGGATGATGAATTTATTAAGTTGAATGACCAGCCTGCGACAATTAATGATTTTCTTCAGGAGCTTTCAATTGAAAAGTTTTACGTGGATTCACTCGAAACTTATCATATAAAAGGCAGATTGAATTATGCTGTTAAAATATTTATTGAACATGAGCTCCTGTCGCGTGAAGGATACAAAAGAGGATTACAAAACCTTCCCGAAGTTCAACGTTACCTCAAAATGTGGAGATCATATTATTTAACTGAAGCAGTACGAAAAGAAATTGCGCAGACTATTCAAATTACAGATGAAGAGGCGTATGAATATTTTCTTGAAAAGAACCGGGACACATCTTCGACTCTGGAAGTTAAAATTATTGAGGTTTTAACAGAAGACCTTGATGTTATTCAAACAGTGCTTGATGAACTAAATGCTGGTAACGATTTTAGAGAACTTGTTGCCAAATACACTATCAGGGAAGAAGCAAAAAATAATAATGGTGAACTGGGATTTTTTCCGGTAAGCGAGTACGGTGAGATAGGTCGTAAAGCCGCTTTAATGCAAATCGGTGATATGTATGGACCCATTAGAGTAACCGAAGGATATTCTCTTTTTGAACTCATAGATCGAAAGGAAAAAAAATATTTATCAACTGAAGATTTTCAAACAGAAAAAGAAAATATTAAAGTTGAACTTAGACATAAGCAGTATAGCGATGCTTTAATTAATAAAACGGTCGAACTGGCAAATAAGTATGATGTTCAGCTTAATGATGAAGCGTTAAGCTCAATAAAAGTTTTAAATACAACAACTGTAGTTTATCGTTATTTCGGTTTTGGAGGAAGATTGCTTGCGGTTCCAATGACAGCACCAAATTATCTTTGGGTTAAACCCTGGCAGGAACAGGAAGATCTAACACCGTAGTTAAATCAAACATTAAAAATAATTTTTTGAACAAGAAAAACACTTACATACTCGGTATATCAGCTTACTACCACGATAGTGCAGCCTGCATTGTTAAAGATGGTAAGCTTTTAGCTGCAGCTCAGGAAGAACGATTCTCCCGGAAGAAACACGATCATCGATTTCCCAATGGCGCAATCAAATTCTGTCTTGACTACGCTGGGATTAAAGCAAGTGATCTCGATCTGGTTGCGTTTTACGATAAGCCCTTTTTAAAGTTCGAGCGTCTGCTGGAAACATATCTAACTTTTGCGCCTGCTGGAATTAAATCCTTCATAAAAGCAATGCCTTTATGGATTAAAGAAAAATTATGGATGAAAGAATTAATAAAGAATGAGCTTGGATACGAAGGCAAAATTATTTTTCCTGAACATCATGAATCCCACGCTGCTTCGGCATTCTTTCCATCGCCATTCAATGAAGCAGCAATATTAACAATGGATGGAGTGGGTGAGTGGACAACCAGTAGTTATGGCGTAGGTAAAGGTAACTCAATTGAGCTTTGGGCTGATATAAAATTTCCTCACTCACTTGGACTTCTTTACTCAGCTTTTACTTACTACACAGGTTTCAAAGTAAATTCCGGCGAGTATAAAGTGATGGGACTTGCACCTTACGGCGAACCGAAATACAAGAAATTAATTTATGATCATTTGATTGATGTTAAAGATGATGGTTCATTCAGAATGAATATGGATTACTTCAATTACTGTCAGGGCTTGACGATGACCAATAGCGAGTTCGACAAACTTTTTGGCGGACCTCCAAGAGTTCCTGAAACAAATCTTACACAAAAGGATATGGACTTGGCTCGTTCTCTTCAGGATGTTACGGAAGAGATTGTTTTAAAGATGGGTAATCATGTTTACAAAGAAACAGGATCTAAAAATCTAACTCTTGCCGGCGGAGTCGCTTTAAACTGCGTTGCTAATGGAAAACTTTTAAAGGAAGGTCCTTTTGAAAATATCTGGATTCAGCCGGCGGCTGGAGATGCAGGCGGGGCTTTGGGCGCTGCACTTGTTGGATGGTACTGCTATCTTGAAAATCCACGAATCGCTGATGCTAAAACAGATTCACAAGCTGGTTCTTACCTTGGTCCAGATTTTAATGATGACGAGATTGAATCTTTTATTAAAAAACATAATTATTCCGCTAAAAAATTAGTTGAAGATGAACTGATTAAAACGGTTTCAAAACTTATTGCTGAAGAAAAAGTAATCGGCTGGTTTGATGGAAGGATGGAGTTTGGTCCACGTGCTCTGGGTGCGCGTACAATAATAGGTGATGCCCGCTCGCCGAAAATGCAGGCAACGATGAACATAAAAATAAAATTCCGTGAAGGATTCAGACCATTTGCTCCATCTGTTCTATTTGAAAAAGTTGGAGAGTATTTTGAGATTGAAAAGGAAAGTCCTTATATGCTTCTGGTCGCTGATGTAATAAAAGAGCGAAGAATAAAGATGACTGAAAAAGAAGAAAAGCTTTGGGGAATTGATAAGCTCAATGTTGTTCGCTCTGATATACCAGCAATCACTCACGTAGATTATTCTGCACGGCTTCAAACCGTTCACAAGGAAACAAATCCAAGATATCATAAATTAATTTCGCAATTTGAAAAAGATACAGGCTGTGCAGTTATCATTAACACTTCATTTAATGTACGAGGTGAGCCGATAGTTTGTACACCTGAAGATGCTTATAAATGTTTTATGCGAACCAACATTGACTATCTAGTTCTTGGGAACTATCTTCTCTCCAAAGAGGATCAGAAGCCACTAGAAAAAGATGTCGATTGGAAAAAAGAGTTCGCACTGGATTAAATATGCTTAAAGAAGAATTCAAACATATCAATGAAACGAAAAAAGATTTGCGAAAGTTTGGAATTACCGTTGGTGGTGTTCTTCTGGCTATTGGTGTATTACTATTTTATTTCGAAAAGCCATCAGCAATTTACTTTGCTGTTATCGGTGGATTATTAATTCTATTTGGTGCTTTGTTCCCAAAGATTCTTAAACCTTTAAATAGAATCTGGATGAGTCTGGCAATTATTCTGGGATTCATTATGTCCAGGGTAATTCTGACAGTTTTATTTTATCTTGTACTAACACCAATTGCGATTTTGGCAAAAATAGTTGGTAAAAAGTTCATCGTTCTGAAATATGATGAATCAGCGAATACATATTGGGAAAAGCGTACAAACATTAATAAAAAACAAATAGATTACGATAGACAGTTTTGATATTTTATGCTGAACTTGTTTCTCCGAAAGAGTTATTTGGACGGCATCTTATTTTATTGTCTTCGTTTAAGTTTATATATTTTTCTAAAAGATTCCGAAATAAATTCGGAATAAATCATTAAGGAATATCATGAGCAAACTTTCAATAGTCTCTGAACTCTGGGATTTTCTTAAAGTAAGAAAAAAATGGTGGCTCGCACCGATTCTAATTTTACTTTTATTACTTGGCGGATTAATTATTTTAACTCAGGGTTCTGCATTAGCACCATTTATTTATGCGATTTTTTAATTAGTTCATAATTTGTGAATTCGTGGCTAAAGAAAGCCACTAATTCATGAATTTAATTTCGAATGAAAACTAAAATTAAAATAAAGAAGAAAAAGAAGCGGATTCCTGTTCCTAAAAAACCTCCAAAGATTGAGAAGGATAAAAAGGCGTACGACAGAAAATCTGAAAAGAAGAGAGTTATAAAGAAGATTGTCGAGGAAACTTCCTCCAATGTTTGAAGCAACCGTAATAGGGGCCTTCTATAATAGGATTGAATACCTTAAGCTTGTCCTTGCCGGATTTGAAAGACAATCACTAAAAAATTTTGAATTTATTATTGCTGATGATGGATCTGGCGAAGAAGTAGTCAACGAAATAAAAAAAGATATTCCCAAATATTCATTCCCGATAAAGCATACCTGGCAGGAAGATAAGGGATTCAGAAAAAACAAGATACTAAACAAAGCAATTTTAGCATCTGAATCAGATTATCTTATTTTCATAGATTGTGACTGTATTCCTCATAAGGCTTTTGTCGAGGGACATATTAACAACGGAAAGAATAATATTTTACTAACCGGAAGACGAGTAAACTTATCTCAGAAAATAACTAATCAGTTGACAGAAGATAATGTACTGAATGGATTTCTTGAAAATCATTCTTTAAAGTTGATAATTGATGGATTATTTGGAAACTCAATTGACGTTGAAAAAGGATTTTATTTCAGAAGTAAATTCTTATTGAATTATCTGAATAGAAAAAACCGGGGGATACTCGGTTGTAATTTTTCGTTATTCAAAGAAGATATTCTCAAAGTAAATGGATTTGATGAACGTTACCAGGCTCCTTCAATTGGCGAAGATTCTGATTTGCAATTCAGATCGGAGCTTCTTGGTGTTAAAGTACAGTCAATCAATCATGTAGCTGTACAGTATCATCTTTTTCATAAGTTACAGGAAAGACATCCCCAAAACATTCAACTTTTTGAAGAGATAAAGAAAAATAAAATTCCCTTCACACCCTTCGGCCTAAAAAATTAATACAATTTCTCATTCTGGCTCAACCATAATTAGAGAAAATAGCTGCAATCCCTAATTTATATTTGGTATAAATATTGTTTAGCCTTATGTTTCTAAGCAATATTTAATAAAAACCTAAATAATTAAGGTTTGCGATGCTGGATGACCTGGATTTTAAAATATTAACAACTCTTCAGCAAAATGGGAGGACAAAGCGTAACGAGCTTGCAGAGCAGGTCGGGCTTTCAGTTCCTTCAGTAAGCGAAAGGTTAAAGAAACTTGAGGATAACAAGATTATAGAAGGATATTATACCAAGGTTAATAAGCAAGCCTTCGGTTATGATATTCTTGCTTTTATTCTTGTTATGATGGATTCATCCAAGCATTACAAAGATTTGATAAAACATGTTGACAAACATCCGAACATTCTGGAATGTCATTCAGTATTAGGTGAAGGGTCGCATCTTCTGAAAGTGTTGGTTAAAAATACCGAATCACTTGAAAAGCTTCTGAGTGAAGTTCAAACATGGACTGGAGTCACCGGAACAAAGACAACTTATGTTTTATCCACATTGAAAGAAACAACAGCAATTAATATTTATTAATAAATTAAAAGGAAAACTATGGCAAAATCCCCGAGTGCAATTGATAAAGTTTTGAGCTTTATCAAAACAAAGAAAATTAAGTTCGTTGATTTAAAATTTATGGACTTCCCCGGACAGTGGCAGCATTTTACTGTTCCGGCCACTCATTTTGATGCAGATTCATTTGTAGATGGATATGGTTTCGACGGCTCATCAATAAGAGGCTGGAAGGCAATTAATGAAAGCGATATGTTGATCATCCCTGATCCTGAAACTTTATTTTTTGATCCATTCATAGAATCACCAACTGCAAGCTTAATCTGTGATGTTTATGAACCGGCAACAAAAGAAAAATATTCCCGCTGCCCAAGAAACATAGCGCAGAAAGCAGAAGCTCATCTGAAATCAACAGGTATAGCTGATACAGTGTACTTCGGACCCGAAGCAGAATTTTTCATTTTTGATGATGTGCGATTCGATTCACAACCAAATGGAAGTTTTTATCACGTAGATTCTGTTGAAGGTAGATGGAATACAGGAAGGGAAGAAAATCCAAACCTCGGTTACAAGCCAAGATACAAAGAGGGTTATTTTCCGGTTCCCCCGACAGACGCTTTAATGGATTTACGAAATGCAATGGTTAATAATTTAATTGATTGCGGTATTGATGTTGAAGCTCAGCATCATGAAGTTGCAAGCGGAGGCCAGTGCGAAATTGATTTGCGTTTTGCTCCTCTTCTTAAATCTGCTGATCAACTTTTAATGTTTAAGTATATTGTGAAGAACACTGCTAAAAAATGGAACAAAACCGTTACCTATATGCCGAAGCCAATACAGGGAGATAACGGCAGCGGAATGCACGTTCATATGAGTTTGTGGAAAAAAGGTAAGCCGCTTTTTGCAGGTCCAGGCTATGCTGGCTTGAGTGAAGATGCACTTTATTTTATTGGTGGACTATTGAAACACGCAGCTTCGTTGTGTGCTTTTGCGAATCCAACAACCAACTCTTACAAAAGATTGGTCCCGGGATTTGAAGCTCCCGTTAATCTTGCTTACTCACAAAGAAACAGAAGTGCCGCAGTAAGAATTCCGATGTACTCAACGAGTCCAAAATCAAAAAGAGTTGAGTTCCGTTGTCCTGATCCTGCTGCTAATCCATATCTTGCTTTTTCTGCAATGCTTATGGCTGGCTTGGATGGAATCATTAACAGGATTGATCCAGGTGAACCACTGGATAAAGATATTTACGATATGCCTCCGGAAGAATTAAAGAATGTTCCTTCTACTCCGGGCAGTTTGAATGAAGCAATCAAAGCACTGGCAAACGATCACGAGTATTTATTGAAGGGAGATGTCTTCACCGAAGATGTAATTGAAACCTGGATTAAGTACAAGATCGAAAAAGAAATTAAGCCTATGGCACTGCAGCCGCATCCGTTTGAGTTTGGTTTGTATTATGATGTTTAAGTATTGATATGTCATTGTTCCGAAGGACTACCTTTGGGACGAGTCCTGCTTAAGCGAGACGAAGCAATTTTCATTTGTTACCGCAATTCTTCATTCGTGGAGATTGCGGTTTTTTTTATTAGTCTATTTCGACCTCCTAAAAAAACAAGTAAACAAAATTAATTTTATTGAGATGATATCGCTTTGAGCGATAGCATCTCTTTTCTTGTAATCATCTGTGCATTTTCTCCTGAATCCTTATTATAGTTTTACTATTTTTAGGTTAATGAAAAACACTACACAGGTATATCAGATGAAAAACTTAGTTATAACTTTTTTATTCTTATTTCCCACCATGATCTATTCGCAGTCTCTGCCGATTTTTCTGGATGGAAGAACTGATGACTGGAATGTACCGGTTCCAACTTACATTGATTCTGAGAATGATGGAAACGCTTACGACTTTAAATATGTCTCGGTCACAAATGACGAGAAATTTCTTTTCATAAAAATAAAAATTACACCCTTTCTGAAACTTCTCGAAGATAATCAAATTTCAGTTTTTATTGACGGAGATAACAATAGTTCAACCGGGTATCAGATAAATGGTATTGGTGCAGAGCTGCGGTTTAATTTCGGTGCCAGAAATGGTTTTAATTATTACACAAACAACTCAATTACTCATTCAGGTATTCAGTTCAGAAGCTTACCAACAGTAACTGATACAACCTACGAGATTGCTATCGGAAGGCAGTTCATTCCACCTGCAGGCGGAAACGGAACTATAAAAATATTTTTTATTGACAATTCTGCTAACGGCGACTGGATGCCGAACAGTGGTGAAACATTTGAATATACTTTTGATATTACTCCCACAGAACCTCTAATCCTGATTGAATTAAGCAGGGAAGATACTTCTTTACTGAGAGTGATGAATTGGAATGCTCTAAACGATGGTTTGCTCGACCCAAACAGAGAACAAAACTTCGCAAGAGTTCTTCAGGCAATAAATCCTGATATAATTGCATTTAATGAAATGTGGAACTCGAACACTTCTCAAATTCAAAGCAAGCTAAATACTTTTCTTCCATTGCAAACAGGAAGCTGGAATGCAGTTAAACTAGATGGTGGAAATATAACAGCTTCAAAATATCCGATATTACAAAACTGGCTTGTCTATCCGGGACAAAGGATTACTGCTTCACTGATTGATCTTCCTGAAAGATTTGGGAAAGATATACTGGTAATTAACTGTCACTTTAAGTGCTGCGGAGGCGCTACGAATGATGCAACCAGGCAGCGTGAAGCTGATGCAACAATTGCTTTTATACTTGATGCAAAAACTCCGGGTGGTGTTATAAATCTTCCTGAGCAAACACCTTTTGTAATTCTTGGTGATTTGAATCTTGTCGGCAACCGCCAGCAGCTTATCACTCTTATTACGGGTGAAATAATTAATACACAACTTTTCGGCAGCGGCGGACCTCCGGATTGGGATAATTCAGACTTAGAAGATTTGCTCTCGATGCAAACAGATAAACGAACCGCTTATACCTGGAGGGAGGACCAGAATTCTTTTCCTCCCGGCAGATTGGATTTTCAAATCTACTCTAACAGTGTAATTAATGTTGAAAAAGATTTTGTTCTTCAAACTGAAGTGATGAGTCAGGCAAGACTTAATCAATATGGTTTGCAATTGCTCGATACAAGAACTGCGTCAGATCATTTTCCTATAGTAGCGGATATATCTTTTGATCCAATCACCGGTGTTCAGTATGAAAATAATTTATTTAATTACAGGTTAGATCAGAATTACCCGAATCCATTTAATCCATCAACTACCATTAACTTTAGCATTGCTGAAGCCAGCTTAGTAAAAATAGCAGTTTATAATTTATTAGGTCAGGAAGTAGCACTGGTTGTTAACGAGGTTAAAGAAGTTGGATCGCATTCAATCACTTTTGATGCAACCGGATTACCAAGTGGTGCATACTTCTACACAATTGAAACACCGCAATTCAAACAAACAAGGAAAATGCTTTTAGCTAAATAAAAGATTGTCTTAATAGATTTTATTTCTTTTAAGATTAAGCCGCCCTAAATTTTTACAGGGCGGTTTTTTTATAATTATTTTATTAAATAGTATATGCTATTTATATTGCAGAGGTAATGAAGATAAATATCGAGGTTAGCCAGTGAAAAAACCAATTCTAGTTACAGGTGGTGCGGGCTTTATCGGAAGTCACCTCGTTGATTTATTTGATAAAGAAAATGTCGATTATTTGGTTCTGGATAATCTTTCCGCTGGATCAATAAAAAACATTCCCATTGCAGTTGCACAGAATCGTTTCGTTAACGGTGATGTTAAAAATTATCAACTGGTTCAAGAATTAATTATTTCCTCTTCCTGTGTAATTCATATGGCTTGTAATGTTGGTGTCAGGAATGTAATATATAATCCGATCGAAACAATTGAAACAAATATCAATTCACTTAAGCAAATAGCTTACTACTGTTCGCTTAATAAGATACCTCTTGTGTTTTTTTCTACATCGCTTGTTTACTCTCCTCACAAGGAAAGAAAAGATCTATTTTCAGAAACAGATCAAACCAATACATTGGGATTTCATCCTGTCTCAATGTATGTTTATTCAAAAAAGATAGGAGAGCTGCTTTGCGATTATTATAAGCAGAAAATGGGGCTGAAGTATATAATTATCAGACCATTTAACATGATCGGAATCAGACAGCAAAGTCATACAGGAATGGTTGTTCCTGCTTTCATCAAGTCAGCAATTAGTAGTAAGACAATAGATATTTATGGAAATGGTAAGCAAACCCGAACTTTCAGTGATGTAAAAACTGCTGTGAAGTTACTATGGGAAATAATCAGGAAAGACACTTCTTACGGTCAGATTTATAATTTAGCAACTACAGAGAAATCAACACCTATAATCGAACTTGCAGAAATGATTAAGGGAATATTAGATGAGCCGATTAAAATATATTTTATCCCCATTAACCGGGTTTATGGAGATTCTTACAGGGATGTAAAATTCCGCACACCATCGCTGGCAAAGTTAAAGCAGCACATTTCAGCTTGGGATGAAAGAGATTTGAAAGAAATTCTAAAAGAAATTATTGAAGATGAAAGACAGACAAATAATTTAAACTAAATAGATCCTTGTCTAGAATAGACCATATTACAATTATCCAGATCATACTTACTCTGCCAGTTTGTTTTCTTTTAACAAAATTAGCCATTATTGCGGCAAAGAAATACGGTTTTATTAGCAATCCCAACCCTATAGTCGAAAATCATAAAATTCCGGTGGCGTTTGGTGGTGGAATTGCAATTGGTATGACGATTATTATTTTTTTAATCTTTCAGTCTTTCAACTATCAACAGGCCTTAAAATTTATACTAATCATTTTGCCTGTAATTGTAATCGGGTTAATGGATGACATATTTGAATTTACTCCGTTTGTCAAACTCGGTCTTGAAGCACTTTCGGTTCTGCCATTCATATTTTTTTATATAAATGTCCCTGGGGCTTATCTGGCGATTTTTCTTTTATTTATTCTTATCTCTCAAAACTCATGGAATATGGTTGACATAATGGATGGTTTAGTTTCGGGTATTTCATTTATTATTTTTCTTTCGGTAGGAATAATATTGCTACCAATCACCGAACTTGAATTTTATTCTATTTTATCTTTTGCAATTGCAATTAGTTCATTGGGTTTTAGATTTTTGAATATGGCGCCAGCGAAAATATTTTTGGGGGAAACAGGCAGCTTATTGCTCGGAACATTGTTTTCTTTTATCCTAATTAATGTATACCTGGTAGATAAAATAACAGCTTACTTTTTAGTGCTGCTGGGCAGTGTACCTTTTTTCGAACTGTTTTTCTTAGTTATTGTCAGAAGTAGGAAAGGCATTTCTATTTATAAAAAGAGTCCGGATCATTTTGCACTTAGAATGTTACACAACGGATATTCGGTTCAAACAATTAATAGAAAAGTAATTTTAGCAAGTGCCATTAATTCTTTAATAATTATTGTTTCGATCATCTTCTCAGCCAACTTTTTTGTTTTATTAATATGTTTAAGTTTGATTTTACTCGGTGCCTCATTCGCATTTGTTTATTTTCAATCTCTTCCTGTTAAAGAAAGTAAAGTATGAGAAGAGATTATTTACGAACTAAATATTTGATAATAGGTGCAGGTCTGTCTGGTTTAAGTGCTGCATATCATATCAAAGAAAATTGCCTTTTAATAGAGGCGAATAATTTTGTTGGTGGTATAGCAAGCACTTTCTTCCACAATGGCTTTAAGCTTGACAACGGAGTTCATGTTTTGTACTTCAGGCACAAATCAAGCTATGACTGGATCAGAAATACACTTCAAGTTGAATTATCAGAAAAGGTCAGGACAAGCTCAGTTTGGTTGGAAAATTCTTTTGTAACTTTCCCAATACAATATCACCTGTCTGAATTATCATTTACTTCTAAGAAAAAATCTATTAATTCAATTCTTCGAACTTTGTTTCATGCATCGGGAAAAAGATCTAACGACTTTGAATCATATAGTAATACAACATTTGGAAATTATCTTACAGATATTTTTATCCGACCTTATAATGAAAAGATGTTTGGTGATAGTATATCAAAAATGAATATTGATTGGATGGGAGACTATTTACCAAAGTATTCAAGAATAAAAATGTTAATGAGTACTACAGGATTAACGGATAGTAAATATGGAAGAAATTCAGAATTTTATTATCCTGCTGAAGGAGGAATCGCTTCACTTGCAAAGAAAATTTCCGATTGTTTGCAGGCTGCCCCGATATTCGGTTCCGAATTAATGAGTTTGTCATTAAATACTAAAACTGCAAAATTTGAAAGTGGGCTTGAAATTAATTACGAATATTTAATAAACTCCATTCCGCTAAAAAGCTTTTTGCAAAAGGTTGATGATTTACCAATCGATATATCAGATTCAGCAGGATTGCTAAAAAAGAATTCTACAACTCTTCTTCATATTTTAGTAAAAGGGAGAATCGATAAAAAAGAACATTGGATTTATATCCCTGATCCGGCAATTCCATTTTATAGAATAACAATTCCTGGAAACATAAATACGTTAAATTGTCCGGATGGATATTTTGCGATAACACTTGAATTTGGTGGCGATGTTTATAAAAGTTCCGCAGTCTTGAAAACCAGTCTATCGGCGTTAAGAGCGATGAGTATTCTGAATGATAATCTTTCTGAAATGGAATTTCATTGGAAACGATTGGACTGCGGTTATATAATTTATGATGAGAATAGGGAGTTGGCACTCAAAAAAATATTTCCATTTTTGCAAAGAAATCAAATCTGGTCAATTGGCAGATATGGCAGCTGGGAGTATTCAAATATGGAGGATGCAATTCTTCACGGACGGAAAGTTGCTGAGCAAATAATCAAGCAGAATTAATTCGGTATGACAGATAACCAAATAGTTTTAACGATTGATCTTGAAGACTGGTTTCATTCATTGGATTATCTTCCGTCAAATTGGAATAATTATGAAAGACGAATTGAATATGGTACGAAAAAAATATTAGACTTACTCGAAGAAAAAAAATCCAAAGCTACATTTTTTGTTCTTGGGGATGTTGCGATAAATCATCCTCAACTGATTAAATTAATAGACAATGAAGGCCATGAGATTGGTTCGCACGGTTTTAATCATAAATTTATTTATCAACAAACCAAAGAAGAGTTCAGGGAAGATCTCAGGAGATCAATAAATTACTTATCCGATCTTATCGGTAAAAGAATAGTTACTTTTCGTGCGCCTTATTTCTCAATCACAAAAAAAAGTTTTTGGGCTTTTGATATCCTGTGGGAAGAAGGAATTAAGATTGATTCGAGCATTTTTCCCGTCATCAATCACCGGTATGGCATACCTGATAATCCAAGATTGCCTTATCAATTAAGTAATGGTTTATGGGAATGGCCAATTACAACTTACAAAACGTTTTTAGGTAATATTCCATTTGCAGGAGGGGTTTATTTCAGGTTTTTTCCCTCATCAATATCCCGTCTTTTTATTTCACAGCTGCAAAAAAAACAAGATCCTATAATACTTTATTTTCATCCGTGGGAGTTTGATCCTGAACAGCCGAAGCTAAAGAACCTTCCAGCCTTTTTAAAATTAAGACATTACCATAATTTGAAAAATAATTTTTACAGGTTTACTAACTTATTTGAAAAAATTAATTCAATCTCACTTTCAGCAGGAATTAAGATAATTGAATAGAGAGATAAGCAATAGCTATTGTTCAGCTTGTAATCATAAAATGGTTAATTGTGGAAATATTCAAGATGGTGTGCTTTATAAATGTCGGTATTGTGGATCAAAGAGAGTATATTCAGAAAACCTCGGGCATCTAAATGACAAGAATGGTTATGGAAATTCTTATAGAGAAAAGATTTCTCCATTGAAAGTTCAAGAATTAATTGAACTCTTTAACAAACATTTCACTTATGCTGATAAAAACATTGGACTACTTGATATTGGATTCGGGATGGGCGATTTTTTAATTTCTGTAAGTCAGCGAGGTTTGTTAGTTTCCGGATTGGAATACGATATCAATTCAGTCAAGTTTATGCAAAGAAAAAATATTCAAGCTTATTTTGGCGAATTGGGTGGTGATATGAAATTGGATAGACTTTATGATGTAGTTACTCTGTGGGATGTTATCGAGCATATCCCGGATATTGAAAAAGCAATGCTACAGTTAAACTCAATACTGAAGGAGAATGGAAAGATTTTTATACTTACACCAAATTCTGATTCTACATTCGATACATTGGCCGATATCGAGAGAAAACTTACTTTTCACAAGAGCCAGAGAATTATGAATATTTGCCTTAATAGATACCATGTGCATCGTTTTTCGGTTACAGGTTTGAAAATTCTGCTTGACCGTTTTGGTTTTATTGTAGATCATGTTCAAAAGTTACAGCTATTTTCTTTGAAGAAGGATACATATATGAATGGTTTTGCTCCAGGAATTAAAAGCTGGACAAATAATACTTCCTTTAATAAATTCTTATCGATATCAGCTATGACTTTGATAAAATCTCTTAATATTACGAATAAAATATTTATAACCGCTATTAAAACTTAATATTACTTAAAACGATAAAAGTCGTTTTGGTCAATCCTGTCGTTTAATCAAAAAAATTGTCGCTCAGATTAATTTCACTGGGCTTTATCAGTGTAAATTATCATTTAAATTGGTGGTATTATTCTTGCAAATCTTATAAAGAACAAATGTTCTAGTCGGGATGAATGGTTATCTGAGGTTGCAGATAGCTTCTTATCAATAAATCAACAATTTAAAAATATGGTGGTTGTGTATGGCTTTAGCGACGGTTACATTCTGGGGGGATAGCACTAATTCGCATGGTATTCCCCAAACTTTATATACCTATTTAGTTAGTGTATATGTAAATCAGGCGATTGGAGTGCGAGATAAGATAGTAAAGATTGTTCCTTTAACTGAGGAAACTCCAAGGCCCGCAAGAGATCTTCCGTTTATGGTTAAAAACTCTGATGCAAAAAACGCTTTTATCGAAGCATTTAAAGTTCTGGATGCGATGGATAGCTTAAAAGGTTTAAAAAGCCAAAAAAGTATTGTGGAAATTGAGAGAGAATACAGTCTCGCAGTTGCTACGAGATAAAGCTTAAGTTATCCTTTCAGATTTCTAAAAAAATAAAAATCGATCTCGGAACAAAATTATTGAACTTTTTGACCTTTAATTCGGATGGTTTGTGTTCTGCTTGAACGAGGGTATCTGCTCTTCAAACCACCTTTGATAACAACGCCGGTTCCTAAAACATAACCGTTAAATCTTACTGCGTATTGTCCGTGAGGAAGTTGGACATTATTAATTAAAGCTCCCATCAGATATAATCTGAGTTCATCAAGATTCTGTATGTCATAAATGTTTTTTGAAATACGGTCCTGAAGGATTTGTGCTGCGAAGGAATGGAGAACAATGTTTCCGTTTTTATCAATGAGTCCAAATTTGCTGCCGACTCTATGAAAAATACCAAGATTATTATCGCTCCATTCGTTTGAAGTAAAATATATATCGTTTCTCTTCAAAAGAAATTTATAATTTGAAAAGACTTCACTCTCAATTCCAAATTCATCTGCTAAAACTTTTAGTTTCTCTTTAATTACATTGTCATTATGCCCGTGCATTGTAAGCACAAAATGCTTCCTCCATTTTATCTGTTCTGTTGCATTTGTTTCGCCGGTTTTTTTCAGCTTGATGAGGAAAAATCCATCCGAGTCGACTTCCCAGGGAAATATTCTCACAGCATTCGTTAATCTTTTATCGAGCTTCACTCCCAGATATTCTGTCAATCCTTTATGATGCTTTATTGGCATTTCAACAGGTTCAACATCAACTGGATATTTATCCAGAATTCTGTTGATAATTAATTCATTTTCCTCTGGTGTAAGCGAGCAGGTTGAATAAACAAGTTCACCGCCAACTTTTAGCATCTTAACTGCTGAGACCAAAAGCTTATTCTGAATTTCACAAAGATTGTTAACCCGCTCAAGTGACCACCACTTACCAACTTCATTCTTTTTTTGGATGATGCCAAGTCCGCTGCAAGGTGCATCGACAAGTATTTTGTCAAAGTATGAATTAAAATATTTACTTAAAATTTCTCCTCTTGAATTAAGCACACCGTAATTAAGAAAGTTCATTTTATCAAGATTGAATACTAATGCTTTAATTCTATCAATTTCTAATTCATTAACGATTAATACTCCTTTATTATCCATCATTTCAGCTATCTGAGTTGTTTTAGAACCCGGCGCCGAACAAAGATCTAAAACTAAATCCTTTGATGATGGATTAAGAACTAGCGGTGGCAGCATTGATGTTAATGCCTGCATATAATAAAAGCCAAAAGCAATCTCAAGAGTACTTCCAGCATAGTCAAAGCCATCAATTAATTTAAGTGCATTTGATGGATAGGTAACAGTTTCGGTTTTTATTCCATACGTTTCAAGTAACCGATTTGTCAGATTTTCGCGATTTATTTTTCTTTCATTAACCCGGATATATTTGGCAGGATTCTCGTCAACAAAGTCACTGTAGTATTTTGCAGCATCTTCTCCGAAGGTAGAAGTAAGGTATGAATAAATTCTATCTGAAACTCTTGAATCTCGGCTCATAGCCTGGTCAGATTTAACTTCTTGAAAATTTCATTTGATACGGAAGTTAAATTTTTTCCATTGGTGAACTTTTTCAGATAATCTTTTTTTATCTCTTGAAGTAACTCGTCCAGATATTGTTCATAGTCCTCAACAGATTTTTTTATGTTACTTAACTCACCGGGAATTTTTATTTGTTTTTTTCTATGCTGGCTGGCGTAAACAACATATTTTGCTTCGAATAAGTTG
>DATIJX010000128.1:0-4057 GCA_035478175.1 Ignavibacteriaceae bacterium | reverse complement strand
TAAAAGCGCTTCAGAAGTAAACCTTAATATCGGTTTGGTAAATTTAGAATCGGGTAACTATGAAGCGGCAACACTGGCTCTGGATGAAGCGATTAAAACTTCCAAAGCAGGAGGTTTTATATCTGCTCTTTGTCTTGCCTACCTTGCCAAAGCTCAGGTGCTTATTAAGTTGAATGACTTTTACTATGCTTCAGAGTTTGCGGACAAGGCTTTTGAGATAAGTCATAATTCTGATGATAAATTAACCCTGGCTGATATATATAGAGTAAAAGGAATAATTGAAAAACATCTGGGAAATTTTTCGGTTTCTGAAACTTATCTTCTTACAAGCCTGAGAATAAATAAAAGCCTTAATAATGAGATTAATGCAGCAGAGACATCGATTGAACTAGGTCTTCTTTATGAGAAGATGAACGACTCCAATTCTAAAAATTGCTACCTGGAAAGCTCACAAGAATATTATAAGAATATCGATGCACACGCAAAGGTTGGAACAATAGAAAAAATGCTGGCATTTAATTCAGCCATATAAAATATTTGCGTATAAAGAGGTAAAAATGAAGAATAATAATAAAAACATAGTTAAAGATTTAAGAGAGCTCCTCAATACTTACTTAACAGCGTCTTATGCAAATGATTTCATTAAAGTGCTTGACGAGGATATCTTAAATTCAAACCGTAACGTTGAAATTTCTGAACAAGAAAGATCTCAAATAGAATATGAACTACCCAAAGGAACTAACTACAGATTGATAGTGGATAAGGTAGTAACGTATTGCGCAAAATTGCTATCCGAAGATCGGTACTTTAATTTAATGCTGGATCTTTCACAATTGATGTTTTATGCCGGAGAGCTTTCTTATTCGCTTGAAATTGCAGAAGATTTATTAAGCAAACTTCATTCGAACAGAAAACATGCAAATATACAGGCTGATACTAATCTGATGATTTCCAAAATATACTGGGCTCAGGCATACTGGGATGATTGTAACCATTATATATCGGAAGCAATGCGCATATTTAAATCAACCGAAAATGAATCGGGCATAGCTAAATGCGAAAATATGCTGGGAACTTTGTACGGCGAGAAGGGTGAATTTGATATTGCACAAACACACCTTGAAAATGCACTAACACATCTGAATGGGGAAGACAATTTATCCGCCCGGGCAATGATTTTAACTAACCTCGGAATTATTAATACAATAAAAGGTAATTACGAAAAAGCTATCTGGAACTATAAAAACTCAACGGAAATATTTAATCAGCTAAAAGATGTAAGAAGGTTGTCGAGAGTTTATCATAATATGGGAATGTTATATTCAAGAATGGAAAATTATGACGCAGCACTGGATGAATTTAACAAATGTATTACCTTATCTCTTGAAACTGATTACATGTCCAACTGTGCAGTTGCTTACATAGGTAAAGCATATATCTATACAAAACTAAAAAATCCAGCGCTGGCTGAAGCATTCACCGACAAAGCCATGGAAATAGCATATAAGTTAAATGATACTCTCTCCATAGCAGATATATACAAGATAAAGGGAATGATCCACAACGATATGAATAACTTTGAGCTTTCGGAGGAACTTTTTGAAAACAGTATCCGCTTGAATAAGGATATCGAAAGTAAACTGAACGAAGCAGAGAGTTCGGACCAGTTAGGAAAACTTCTCCAGAAAAGTAATCGAATTGAAGAAGCTAAACCTTATCTCTCAGTTGCGGCAAATTTTTTCAACAATCTAAAACACGAAAAAATTCTTGCCGGTCTAGTGGAACAAAGCATATAGAAAAATTATTTTTAACGATCTTTAAATAAATGAAACAGCTTAAAGGAAGAATAATGAAAACTATTTTAACAGTTTTAATGGCTGCAATCGTATTTCTCTTTGGTTGCGATACTTCCAATGACTTAACAGTAAATCCAGCAGAAGACAATTCTAATACACAAGTATTTAAGTTGATACCGCTTCCTAAAAAGTCAGCTTTGTGGATGGATAGTGTTTTTACAATCAGCCAGCTTATTGATGGCTCGGTTGGCGGAAGAATAATTATAGCAAACTACTATATTTCAGAAATGGGCGACTCGGTAGAATTTGAAGTAGATTTAAGAATACCCGCTGGGGCATTTCAAGGAAGTGAAACTATTACTATAACTGTTGATAGTGATTCTGCAGCAGTACATTTTTACCCCGAGATGGTTTTTGCAGAAGAGCTGCGACTATTCCAGAGTTTTGAAGGTCTTAATTTAGAAAATATGCAGACGGGCACAATAGATTTTGTATATATGTGCGATGATGGTTCAATTGAACTTATAAAGAAGAACGGAATGCAGATCGTAGTACCTCAAGGAATAGTCAGAGTTCAAAATGCGAAGCTTTTGCACTTTTCAAGATATGGTTGGGTTCGTAAGCATACCAATGGCAATTGAGAAATTTAAATAGAACGAAAATCTTTTTAGAAAAGGAATTGAATTTTATTGATGATGAGTTTTTAAGATTCAATTCCCTTTCTTGAAGTTATCCCTTTCTGATAGTAATGCTTCACCTCTTTCATTTCAGTTACTAGGTCTGCTAACTCAATTAGTTCTTCAGGACAGTATCTTCCGGTTAAAATCAGCTCAACATTTTCTGGTTTTGATTTTATGAACTCAACAAGATCTTTTGTTTCAATCAACTTGAAGTAGATTGCAACAATTGCTTCATCAAGAATAATTAAATCAAACTCACCGCTAAGCATTTTTTCTTTTGCTGACTCTAATCCCCTTTTAGCTTTGTCGAGTTCCTCCTCACCAGGAAGTTGTTTCTTATAAACAAACTCATCACCACCGAATTGCTCGATTGTTATCCATTCGGAAAGATGCTTAAGACTGATAAGTTCGTTGTAAGGATATTCTTTCATAAACTGGGCAATGTAAGTTTTTAATCCAAAGCCAGCGGCACGAACAGCCTGTCCGATTGATGCTGTTGATTTTCCTTTTCCGTTGCCGGTATAAATTTGAACGAAACCTTGTTTGAGTTTACTCATTGCTTATCACCTTTGAGAAATCCTTTTTTACTCATTACTCTTTCTGCCTGGTTTAAATGCCGCTCATCATGCTTTGGAATTATTATCAGCGGATCGCCAAGATTTAATCTGATGAGAATATTTACGGGTGAACTTAACTTTATTTTTTTTAGATCAAGATGCTGCATTTTACACACAAGCTCAATCAGCTTTTCAGATGATTTAACATATTCACCGATAATATTTTTCTGAACGTTAGATGATGCCGGGAAAAAAGACTTTGAATGTTTTGGTTTTTCTAACACTCGCGGGATTAACACCTTTGGCAATCAATTTACCCATAAAACTCTGCTTATAATGAAAATCTTTTTCAGCACCGAAGGCAGCTAAAGTAAAGATGCTTTCAATTTTAGTTAAGTATAGATTATTAGTTTTCACAAGGTGTGATATACATTCACCAACACTCCATTTATCTGCCTGAGGTTTCCAGTTAAGCTGAATATCAGAAAGATGAGAGAATGATTTCTTAGCTCTTTCAATATTCTCTTGAGTCGATTTAATACAATCTTTTATTATTTGATTTGATGAGGGCATGCTAAGTTGGTCGTAAAATAAAATTAACCTTTTAGTGTAAAAGTCTCCCCTATATCTCTCAATCCAACTTTAATATCGTAGTTCTTACTTGATTTATTAAGCCATTCTAAGGGTTCATAAATCATCTCGCCGCTGTCGAATGTTTTGGTATGAATAGGAATAAAATATTTTGCACCGAGATGATAATCTGCCATCACAAGGGCTTCTTCAGGAGTGCAATGATATTTTCTCCACGGTTTGTAAGCACCAATCGGCATAATCGCAATGTCAATATTTTCATCTCTATGCTTCTTAAACTTATCAGTGAATGTGGTGTCACCGCCAAACAAAACCTTCTTACCAAATCTTTCCATTATAAAACCATTAAAGCTTCTTCCATCATGGAAGTTTCCTGTTGATCTCTCTTTTTCACCGGGATAACGCCAGCCAAAACGCTGAACTTCAATTGCTT
>DATIJX010000127.1:0-27054 GCA_035478175.1 Ignavibacteriaceae bacterium | reverse complement strand
TTATCAAAAAACCTAAAATCAGAAAAATAACTTTATACCATTCCAATTGCTTTTTCCTTAATTCATATAAAAAGGATACCTTTTTTTATTCACAAACTTCCTCAATCTCCAAATCACATTCAACAAAAATCTCAAAAAAATATAATTCTAAAGTAACTGGAACTCACTCTAATCTCTCTCTTAAAAAGATCTGTCGACTTCGTCGCCAAGACGAAGAGAGACTTATTTTCAGTAAATCTTCAAATGCAAATGTTCTGTCAAAAGAACAATACTTGGTTACAAGTTCATATAATCCCTTCTCTTTTGAAGAGAAGGTCGCCAGACTCCGCTGAGTCTGTCGGACTCGGCGAGGTAGGGATGAGTTAATTCAAATGATCAGTTATTAATCAAATCTTAGGATAAATGGGATTGATAACACTTTAATGCGAATAGATTGAATATTAGAAGTAATAATTATATTCGGTTGAGGGATCTGAATTTTCATTATTAAAATCAGTTGTTACGAATGAAAGTAATTACACAAATGATTAGGCAGACTATAGCAGCTAACCATCCCAAAATATAAAATTCTTTTTCAGTCTTTGACAAAGAACTCCAAACTTTAATTTTTTTTGTAGTCGGGATAATAATCAAGAAGAATAGAAATGTGATCCCATATATGGGTTCGATTCCAAGAGTATTAAAGAAATCGTCAAGAAATTTTGAGATTGATTCTTTCATTTTTTTAGATTAGCTCTTTCTGTAATCCAAACTTCCTCAATCTTCAAATCACATTCAAGAAAAATTTTTGTAAAAATAAGAACTCACCCTCATCCCTCTCTTTGTAAGAGAGGGACTTATATTCAATAAAACGTTGAATGACAGCATTCTGTCAATCTCTAAAGAACAATCAACTAAAATTTTGAAAAATATCTTTTGGTAGATAAGAACTCACCCTAATCCCACTTTGTGATAATTAATATATTGAACCACTACGTGGTTCTTAGGTCTTTCGTTTTATTCTATACTACAAATATTAAGTTCCTAACGGAACTTGTCTCAAAATTCCGTAGGAATTCAATATTTGTAGAAATGAAACACCAACAATATGCAGAACGCCGTAGGCGTTCAATATTCTTTGCTCTTCTTCATCACAGCCTATTCTAAGTAAAATTTCTTAAATTGCATTTCAAAACTTACATAAGTATGTTAAACACACTTTTAATAAAGGAGTTAGGCACTGGATGTTAAATATTGTAAAGAAATTATTCGGCGATAAGCACGAGAAAAATCTTAAGCTGCTCTGGCCGGTAGTTGATGAAATAAACCAGGAATATGAGAAGCTTAAACAGCTTTCCGATGATGAATTACGTGCTAAAACACAGGAATTCAAGAATAAAATAAATGAATTCACCGCTGAAACAAAAAAGCATATTGATGAGCTGAAAGAAAAGCTGCAAAGCGATGAAGATTTTGACAGAGGTGCTGCATACGATGAACTGGATGCCTTGGATGAAAAGTTAAACGAAGAATATGAAGAGATACTAAGTCAAATTTTGCCTGAAGCTTTTGCAGTTGTCAAATCAACGTGTGAAAGGTTAGTTGGAAAAACGTGGACGGTTGTAGGAAATAAAATTCACTGGGATATGGTGCCGTATGATGTTCAGCTTATCGGCGGAATGGTTTTGCACCAGGGAAAGATTGCAGAGATGGCAACTGGTGAAGGTAAAACTCTTGTTGCAACTCTACCTGTTTATTTGAATGCTCTAACCGGCAGAGGTGTTCATCTTGTAACTGTGAACGATTATCTTGCTCAACGTGACAGCGAGTGGATGGGTGAGATTTATAAATTCCATGGACTTACCGTCGGCTGCATTCTCAACACAATGAGTCCACAGCAAAGAAAAGAAATTTATAACCGTGATATAACTTTTGGAACAAACAATGAATTCGGTTTCGATTACTTACGTGATAATATGGCAGTTGACAAAGAAGGACAAGTTCAGCGCGGACATAATTATGTGATTGTAGATGAAGTAGATTCCGTTCTGGTGGATGAAGCTCGAACTCCGCTGATCATTTCCGGTCCGGTTGATGTCGATGATCATAAATACAACGAAATGAAACCGCGGATCGAAAGGATTTACAGGAAGCAGAAAAATTTCGTTGCAAACATTTTACAGGAAGCAGAAAAAATTCTTGAGGAAAGCGGTCCAACTCCTGAAGCAGGAGTACTAATATTCAGAGCATTCAGAGGTTTGCCCAAGAGCAACAAACTTGCAAAAGTTTTAAGTGAAGCTTCCAACAAAAAACTTATGCAGGAAACAGAGCTTGAGTATCTTCGTGAAAAAGCTAAGAATATGTACATCATTGATGATGAGCTTTACTTTGTAATTGATGAAAAGAATAACAGTATTGACCTAACAGAAAAGGGACGCGAAGAGCTTGCACAGGGAAGCGGAATGGAAAAAGATTATTTCGTACTTATTGACCTGGGAACGGAAATAAGCAAATTTGAGAATGATCCAAATCTTTCTGACCAGGAAAAAATCCAGATGAAGGATAAACTTTATTCCAAATATTCAGAGGCAAGCGAAAGAATACACACACTGAATCAGCTACTTAAAGCTTATACCTTATTTGATAAAGATGTTGAGTATGTAATTACAGAAGATGGAAAGATTGCGATTGTGGATGAGTTTACCGGACGTGTTTTACCTGGCAGAAGATACAGTGATGGACTGCATCAGGCAATCGAGGCAAAAGAAAACGTTAAAGTTCAAAGAGATTCACAAACACTTGCTACAATTACACTCCAAAATTATTTCAGAATGTATAACAAGCTTGCAGGTATGACCGGAACAGCTGAAACTGAAGAGAATGAGTTCTTCTCAATTTATAAGCTTGAAGTGGTTGTCATTCCAACTCATAGAGATTGTGTAAGAGACGATACGGATGATGCAATCTATAAAACAAAAAGAGAAAAGTACAATGCTGTTATCGAAAAAATTGATGAATTGAAAAAAGAGGGAAGACCGGTTTTGGTTGGTACAACCTCTGTGGAAGTTTCGGAAACAATAAGCAGGATGTTGAAGAGAAAAGGAATTCAGCACAACGTGTTAAATGCAAAGCAGCATCAAAAGGAAGCAGATGTTGTTGCACACGCAGGTGAGATAAGTGCTGTTACTATCGCAACAAATATGGCAGGCAGAGGAACTGACATTAAGCTTGGTACAGGTGTAGTCGATAGAGGCGGTTTGTATATACTCGGAACAGAACGGCATGAATCCCGGCGAATTGATAGACAGTTAAGAGGCCGTGCAGGAAGACAGGGAGACCCCGGTACTTCAAAATTCTTTCTTTCTCTCGAAGATGACCTGATGAGATTATTTGGCTCGGATAGAATTTCATCTGTAATGGAAAAAATGGGATTGAAGGAAGGTGAAGTTATTCAGCATCCGTTGATCAGCAAATCAGTAGAAAGAGCACAGAAAAAAGTTGAAGAGAATAATTTCTCGATAAGAAAACGTCTGCTCGAATATGATAACACGATGAACTCACAGAGAGAAGTAATTTATACAAAGCGAAATCGTGCATTGAAAGGTGACAGACTAAAAAGTGAAATCTTTGACCTGCTGGAAGAGTTTATTGACCAATTAGTTGAAGCGCACTTCGATAATGCTGAAGCAGATCAGATAAAAGAAGAAATGCTGTTGAAGCTGCTCGTCGAAGTTAAAATTGAACCCGAAGAATTTGAAAAGCTTGGTAAGGATGGATTAAAAGATAAACTTCTTGATGCTTCAAAAGAATTCTACCGAAGAAAAGAAGAAATGCTTAGTGCTGAACTGATGGCACGACTTGAACGCTACGCAATGCTGAGTGTGATTGATACCAAATGGAAAGAACATCTGAGAGAAATGGACGATTTGAAAGAAGGAATCGGTCTCCGTGCTTATGGGCAGAAAGATCCTTTGGTTGAATACAAAGCAGAATCTTTCAAGCTGTTTGTATCACTCCTTGAAGAAATCAGAAATGAGGTTGTTTCATTTGCATTTAAATTTTTCCCGCACGCTCCCGGTGAAGTTCAGCAGCAGAGAAGACAACCTGCAACAAGGCTCACTGAAAGCAAACAGGTGGCAACAAATATCGGACTTCAGCAAAGACCAGGTTCTCCACAGGTAGCTGGAAAAATGCAGCCAGTAAAAGTTATGGAAAAAGTTGGAAGGAACGATCCCTGTCCTTGCGGCAGCGGGAAAAAATATAAAAACTGTCACGGTAAGTAGATAAAAAATTACATAATTGGTTATTGGAATAAAGATTATGAAGAAGTTTTACAAGATTATATTCATAGCCTTTTTAACGAATACAGCCTTCTCTCAATGGAGCACCAACCCTTATGAAAACTTACAAGTAGCAGTACACGGCGGAAATATACACGTTGTTTCTGACGGAAACGGAGGTGCACTTATTACCTTTAATAATTTTGATTATGATGTAGTAACCACATATATGCAGGCCGTTGATAGATATGGATACTTGAAATGGACTGAACCGAAAATACTCGCAGATGGTCCTGGACCTATAAATTATATCCAGGATATATTTCATAATCCTGATGGAACGATTTTAATCGGGTACACATCAGGCTATACCTATGTTGATCCAATTCCGCGTTTTGAATATGATCCTTATGTGCAGAAAACAGACAGCAATGGTAATAAATTATGGGGAGAAAACGGAATAAGATTAAGAGCTGATTCGACAGGAAAAGAAATATCTGGGATAGATTTTTGTTATGATGGAGATGGAGGATTGTATGCTTTTTGGAATTTCAATTATGAAGTTAATTATCCTCCCTACTTTTATGATTCATTGTTCATACAGCATATATCAAATGATGGAGTTAGGCTTTGGGGTGAGAACGGGATTTTTATTGATGACAGCATATTCAGTGCGCTTAATTTATGGGTACATAAAGATGACAGTGGTGGAATTTATATCCAATACAGGAAAAAAAATACAGAGCATTATATAAAAAAGTATGATGCGATAGGAAATTTGAATTGGATTGTGGTTAATTTAATGAGCTTCCCAAGAGTAATAAGTGATGACCAGGGAGGAATAGTAGTTAATGGGGTTAAAGTAGTTTTACCACGTCAGCTAATAATTAACAGAATATCATCGGAGGGAGAAAAATTATGGGGGGATGAAGGGATAATTGTTGATAGTGTTGGTGCAAATTATGCCAATGCCTTAATGCTATTAAATTCAGATAATACTGTAAGTGTTTTTTGGAATACAGAGTGGTATCAAAATAGTGATGTTCTATTACAGAGGTATACACTAGATGGTGACCAATTATGGCAAGAGCATCTTAAAATTGGGGATTTAAATAATAAGGCGGGAATAATAGAAACTGATAATAATTCAAATATAGTTTTTTGGAGGCAAAGAAGGGATACTACTGAAACATATGCACAAAAAATAGATGCACTAGGAAATATACTATGGAATGAGGATAAACTAATGTCTTATTTATTGGTTGATGAACCTAACGTAATAACAACCGAAAATTATGGTGCAATTTTAGTTTGGAGAACTGATCCACCTTGGGGAGGAATCTATGCCCAGCAAATAAGCAAATACGGAAACCTTGGAGAGGTTATAACAACTGTAATTGGAGAGAATAATAACATTAATGCAAGTAGTTTATATTTAGCACAAAATTACCCAAACCCATTCAATCCAATCACCAAAATTCAGTATGCAGTAGGCAATAGACAATTTGTTTCATTAAAAGTTTATGATATTCTCGGAAGACAAGTAGCAACTCTTGTGAATGATGAAAAATCAGCAGGAAGTTATACTGTTGAATTTAATGCTGGGGAATTATCAAGCGGAGTTTACTACTATAAATTAACAGCCGGAGATTTTTCAGAGATTAAAAAGTTGGTTCTGGTCAAATAGCTAATAAAATCTATCAATAAAAAAGATCGGGAGGAGAGATGAAAACTTTATACACGATTTTTTTCTGCACTGTCTTTTGCTCAATTAGCATTTTCTCTGTACCCTGGGATACAGGTTATATTGAATGGGAACAACCGGACGCGACAAAATTTACTGCCCGTAGCTGGGGAGATGAATTTGCCAGTTGGATGGAAACAGATGATGGCTATCAAATAATACTTGGACCTGACGAATATTATTATTACGCAATACTTGATGAGAGCGGAGAATTTACTTACTCTGAAAATAAAGTTATAATTGACGAGCCTCTTCCGGAATCTTACCAACTCGAACGCTCTCCGCAAAGACTTGCTGAAATAGAAGCAGAGATAGGTTCTTTTAATGAGCAGCTTGAACAAAACTACATTGATTTTATGACTGAGTTTGATGGACCTTCTGCACGCCCATTAAGATTAGCTGTTGTGTTAGTTGATTTTGCTGATGATTTACATAATGATGATTACGTCAAAAGTGATTTTGACACCTTATTTTTTTCTTCGGGTTACTATTATACTGATCCCCAAGCCAATCCTGTCATTTATTCACCAAATGGTGAATGGGTTTACGGTAGCTTAAGGGATTATTACAGGAATCAGTCTATAAATAAGTTCGATATAGTAGGTAAATTTGGCAGCGACAGGTCAATAGTTAATCCACCTGATCCTAACAATCCCAACAAACCGCTATGGGTATTTATGCCAGAAGAAAAAAGTTATTATGAAAATCTTGAGCCGAACCTAGTAAAGTCTTTAGCATACGCACAAGCTGAAAGCACACTAAATATTGATTTAGATCAATATGACAAGGTAGGATTTGTTTATGCCGGAGTACCGGGTCAATGGGGTAGCGGTACCTGGCCAACTTCAGGTCCACGCCTCTTTTCAAGCTGGGAAAGATATGGGGGAACTTTTGCTCATATTGGAGTATCTGCACATGAATTTGCCCATACGTTAGGTGCTGCAGATGAATATATTTTTAACGATCCAACTTATGGACCACGTAGATGGAGTGTAATGGCTATTGGGTCTTATAATGGAGGGGACAATGGAATTGGAAATAATAAAGGAAGCTGCCCGGCTCCTCTCTCTCCGGCTGTTCGTATTATGTTAAACTGGGTATCACCTGTTGTTACAGAACCCCAGGAGAATCTTATTATACAATATAATTATTCTTCGCCGGTATTTTACAAAATTAATATACCTGCAAGCACACAATATTTTATTGTAGAAAGAAGGCGAAAGGAAGGTTATGACCTTTATACTCCTAAATACGAAAATCCTAACGATCCACCAAAAGGAATCCTAATATGGCATAATGAGCAGGATGGTTATGCGCAATTAGAGCCTGCTAATAATATTTTTCCTGTTGGGGAAACCGGTGTTCGTTTTCCATTAAATACTATTCAGGATTTTACTGATTTGACTTCACCTTCATCAAATAAAAGAAATGGTGATTATTCATTTATTTCTTTAGAAAATATTGAGTGGATCGATAACCAGCAGCCACCTTATGCTAAGTTGGATTTTAGTCTTGAAGCGATACAAATTACAGGGAGTCAAACCTGGTCTACGGATACGAATCTTTCCTTGCCTGTATTCATAAAAAACGGTGGAACACTTAATATTACAAATGGCGCTAATGTTAATATCACAGGTGATTATATAGAACAAATAAAATTTGTTATTGAATCGGGCGGTAGTTTATTTATAACTGGAACGGAAGTAAATAAATCTATAATTCAATCAGCACAGTTCAACAAGGAATGGAAGGGGATTGAAGTATTCAACACAGGTTTGATAAACTTTAATTATTCAATCGTAAAAGATGCGGTGTATCTAATGACTGCTAGTACACTAGATTATGCCTACTTTTATTTGAATAATACTGAACTCATAGGTAATACAATTACATTAAATGGTAATATTGAAATACAGAATTCCATATTCAAAGATGCTTCTTTATTAATATATACATCGAATAATGGAAGTAAATTAAAGAAAAACATTTTTTCAGGTCAATATTATTCTGATAAATTTGTTCAATTGGTAGATCCAATAAATTCCTATCTTGAAGTTGCAAATTGTACTTTTGATAGATTGGAATACGGAATTAGGTTCGGCGGTCTAAATGTGCAATTTGGCGACCGGACGAGCCAGATAACTGTCAGAAATAATATTTTCAGTAATTGTCACAAAAGTATTGAAGTACAGTACGGACAAGTTTCAATTTCATACAATAATTTCTATGATAATCACTATGATGAAAATAAAGGAGTTAATTATTTGGAAGAAGACCCACTGTATGTTGACCCGGATAACAATAACTTCAATCTTCAGTGGGGAAGTCCTTGCATTGATGCCGGGCATCCTTCATCAGTATACAATGATCCAGATGGAACAAGAAATGATATGGGTGCAAAATATTATGACCAGTCACCTCTCATACCTGCAAACTTTTCGGTAATAACAGGAACTGGCAATCATCCCTTTCTTGAATGGGATGGAGCTCCTCACCTCTCTTACAAAATTTATGCTTTGTACGAGTATTACAACGGTAATTCTTCAAATAATGTATATACATCATTAACAGAATCTTATTTGGATGGCACTGTAATAATTGTTGATCCAAACGGGCAAATTCCAAATCAAGTTGCTACATATTCGGTTACTTCTATAAACAGTATTAGCGAAGAATCTGAACATACTGAGGAAATTTCAATTGATGTATGGGGAAGAATATTTAAGCAAGCGTTAATCGACACAAGTTATTTGCCGGTATCTTATAATTTATTTAATCCATATCCTAACCCTTTTAATCCATCAACAACCATAGTTTTTGATTTGCCAGAAAAATCCTTTGTTTCAATTAAGTTATACAGCATCATTGGTGAGGAAGTAAGAACTATAGTCAATGAGGATATGGGTACAGGTAGGTATCATTTCTTAATTGATGGAAACAATTTATCATCAGGTGTATATTTATTAAGGATGATGAGCAATAATTTTATTAGCTCTAAAAAGATTATATTGATGAAGTAAACTTAGTAAAGTAGAATTATAGGTTTTTGTTGACAACTGGTTTTCTCATTAATTCCAGCTAATAAATATAGATTTTACTTAGCAAGGCGATACAGGTTAAATTGTAATTTCAAATTCAACTCAAATAGTCTTAAATAATAAATGAAAAAAATAGAAGCAATAATTCGTCCATTCAAACTTGAAGAAGTAAAAGAAGCTCTTGTTGAAGAAGGCATTCGAGGATTGACAATTTCTGAAGTCCGTGGATACGGAAGGCAGAAAGGCCACACCGAAACTTACCGTGGAAGCGAATACAGGATTGAATTCGTTCCAAAAATAAAAATTGAAGTTGTTATTGAGGATTCTAAAGTGGAAAAAGTTGTTGACGCTATATTAAAAACGGCAAAAACGGGACAGGTGGGAGATGGCAAAATATTCATTTATAATGTTGAGGATGTCGTCAGGATAAGAACCGGGGAATCGGGTAAAGAGGCTTTGTAGGTATACTGGTATATAGGTGTAAAGGTATATGGTATATAGGTATAATGGTGTAAGGATTCTTTTCAATTGTAAGTAAGAAATTCAAATTTTCCAGTTTATTTTATGACCACCAGAATTTAAAAGACCCTATACCCTATACCGGTAACCTCACTTTTACCTTTTTGTTTTATTTATTCTTTGATAGTTTCGAGTGCCATGATCATCAATCTATTTAAAGTTAGAATTTTTCTTTTGCTGCCTTTGCTGATTTTTCTATCCGGTTGCAGTGTTTGGGAGAACTTTACTACCTACTTTAATCTATATTACAATGCAGATGAACTTTACACAAAAATTGAAAAGCAAATACTTGATCAGAAAAAAGATTTATTTTCAATTGAAACGCCAACCATACCTCCGGCTGCAAATGCAGATGTTCAGAAATTAATTGAAAAGTGTTCGGCCATTCTTCAATTCAGTCCTAATTCGTCCTACGTTGATGATGCACTGATGATGCTTGGTAAAGCTTTTTACTATCAAAAAAACTATCTCAAGTCACAACAAAAATTTAAAGAGCTGCTCGCATCTGACCCTGAAGGAGAATTTGCTCTCGAATCGAAGCTCTGGATCGGCAAATGTGATATGAGGTTGAGAAATTATACCGATGGTCTAGTGACCTTAAAGGAAGTTAGAGATATTGCTATTGAAGAAGATGAAGAAGAAATATTCGAAGAAACATATATTGAAGAAATTGTTTATAGAAAGACAACTGGAGACATTCCTGCGGCAATAATAACAGCTAATGAGTTCCTTGAAATATCTGATAATGATGAAATTAACGGTGAGCTGTGGTATGAAGTAGGAAATCTGAACATGGAAATTGAGGACATCGGGAATTCCGTGATTGCCTATGAAAATGTTTTTGAATATTCACCAGATTACGATCTTGAAGTTGCTGCAAAAATAAAACTTGGCAGAGCTTTGAGGGAATCGGGTGAACCAGAGGAAGCCCTTTCAATATTTGCAGAGATGCGCTCCGAAGATAAATACGCTGAAAAATATTCAGACCTTGAACTTGAAATGGGAATTACACAGTCTGCGCTTGGCAAATATGATGAGGCACTTGGGCTTTTCGTTATAGTAGATACAACTTATAAAAACACACCAAACTCCGGTGCGGCTAAATTTGAAATTGGTTCTGTGTATGAATACGGGCTAAAACTGCTTGACAGCGCCGCTGTATATTATCAAAAGGCTTCTACAGCATCCTTACCAAAGGAATATCTGAACCCGGCAAAAGATAAAAACAGACTTTTCAGCAGATACGTTTTACTAAAGAAAGATTTGAAAAAGAATGGCAAGGAGTTATTCTATCTGCAGAATCCTGAAGAGTTTAAAAAAGATTCAGCTCAGTACGTTCAGGATTCATTAGCAATTGCAGAAGAGATTTCCAATGTTAAAGAATTGCAGGAAAGCTGGGCAGGGCTTGGAGATTTATTGATAGGCACTGAGGATACAACAGGATATTATCAGGATTCGGTTAAAGTAGCTGACACGCTCATTACGAGGTACATTGATTCTCTTGAGTACATAAACAGAGATACAATTTTCAGTAAAGTCAGAAATCCCCAGCCGCAGGATTCACTCCTGGTTGCACAGTTTGACAGTATGTTCACCAATAAAATTTTTGATCCGAATGCTAAAATGAAACTTGAGCAGGAAAAACGGGAACGTGAGAATCTGACAAATCAGTTAGTTGCTTCATTACCCGATACTCTTAAGTTCAGGAACAACCCCCCGAGACGTCCGAAGATAACAGAGGATTCACTGAAAACCCTGCTTGCAAAAAACCAGCTTGAGCTTGGCAATTTGTTTCTGTCAGAATTTGACATGCCTGATTCAGCATACAAATATTATTACAGCAACCTAACAGAATATCCGAACAACATTTATTATGCAACTTCAATGTTTGCAATGGGCAGCTATTATCTTACGATGGATAATCAAAAAAGTGCTGATAGTCTTTTTAATATTATTTATGATAACTACAAGGATGAAAGTGTGGTTAATGCGGCTGCTGCAAAGCTTAATAAGCCTTATATAGATTTGAATTATGATCCTGCGATGGAAGAGTATAAATTGGCTGAAGAATATTTGCTCGCCGACGATTATTATGCAGCGATAGATAAATTAAAAGAAATCCCCGAACTCTATCCCAAATCTTCAATTGCACCAAAAGCAATTTATGCCTCAGGCTGGATTGAAGAAAACAAGCTGAATGATTATACAGCAGCCGTTGAGTCTTATGATACGCTGATTGCAAAATATCCCGCATCGGAATATGTAAGGGTTATTGCACCGAAAGTTACATTTTACAAACAGGAAAAAAGAAAGCTGGAGAGTGCTTTGCTGGATTCATTAAATGCACTTGCTCAATCAGATTCGCTTGCTGCAGATACTTCACTCGTACTTGAGGAAACAATTCCATTAGCTGATACAGTCCAGGTTGCAGTGTCGGAAGATGAGCTGACACCTGTTGAGCAGGAAAATGAAGCACTTTTTGAAGCGAAAAAATCACCTGTAATTAAAGAACCTGTTTGGAATCCGCGTAAGCGAAGATAAAAGATTAAATTAAAAAGGAAATAATTTTTCAAAGATTGTTTTAATCTTTATACTTTTTTCTTTTATCTTAAAAAAATGAAACCCTTTGCTTAGATATCTATATAATTGAACATGAACCGTCGACATCTTTTAGAATTGATTGAAGAAGGGGAGAACATTCAATGCGAATTCAAAAGACATTTCACCACCCCGGAAAAAATTGCCAGAGAGATGATCGCATTCGCTAACACGAAAGGCGGTTATATGATCTTTGGAGTGGATGATGACCGGGATGTGGTTGGAGTTGACAGCGAAAAATCAGAATCGGAAATGATCAAAGATGCTGCCGAAAATTTCTGTGAACCTCGTCTCGTTTATTCAATTGATTTCATTGAGTTATATGGAAAAGAAGTTGTCGTAGCCAGTATTCCCGAATCGGATAACAAACCACATCGTTTGCAGGATTATGAAAATGAATTTGACATAAATAAAGCTGTTGTGATAGTACGAGTAAATGATAAAAGCGTAACGGCCAGTAAAGAAATGGTGAGAATACTTCGTGCAAACTCTGCCAATCTTGCTTTAAAGAAATATCAGATTGGACAAACAGAAAAAATGGTTTTTGAATATCTCGGTAAGTATGAAAGAATTTCTGTAAAGGAGTTGAGCAATCTTGTAAACATTTCAGAAAGAAGAGCTTCCCGAACTCTTGTTAAAATGGTTCGAGCAAACCTTCTTTTAATTCACACCAAAGATAATGGGGAAGAGTTTTTTACAGCAGCAGCGTAGCGGAAATTCCAAAATGCAAAATGCAAAACTCAAATAAATAGCAAATCACAAATCAAAAACTTCTCTCAATCTAAAAATTGTCACACCGTATGCAACTGCAACATTTAAAGATTGTTTGATTCCGAACTGTGGAATCTCGATTGAAAAATCACACATATCTAAAATTTCCTGTGAGACACCAGTGATTTCATTTCCAACAATCAAACAAAGAGGGAAAATATCTTTTTTCAATTCATAATATGGAGAACTATTACTTGTTAATTCGAGTGCACAAACTTTTATTCCAGCATCTTTCATTTTTCTTATCACGTCTTTTGGATCTTTGACATATTCCCATTTAATACTTTCTGTTGCACCGAGAGAAGTTTTCAAAACGTCTTTCTTTCCTGCAGGTAGATCAGGGTGTGGAGGATAAGGCGTGTAACCACAAAGAAAAAGTTTTTCAATCATTGCACCATCAGATGTTCTGAATATTGATCCAACATTGTATGAGCTTCTAATGCTGTTCAGCACAACATAAACGGGAATCTTTTTTAATTCGTGAAGTGAATCAAGTGTGCTTCTGTTTTTTGCTATTTCATCGTGAGTAAGTTTTTTCATTGGATTTTTATTTCTTGTAGCACAGATTACTAATCTGTGCTACGATTAATTTTGTTTACGAAAAGCAAGTTGTCCACAAGCTGCTGCAATATCATCACCCTGAGTATTTCGCAGCATAACAGTAATATTTTTTTCTCTTAGCTTATCAGCAAACTTTTGAATTCTCTCCATCGGAGTTGATCTCAATTGACCAGCCAATCCGGATGGATTCATATGCTCAAGTGAATTAAAAGGAATGATATTTAACTTACTTGGAATTGTGCTCATCAATCTTGCAAGGGCTTTTATATCCTCATCACGATCGTTTATTCCATCCAGCATCACATATTCAAAAGTAATCCTGGATTTGGTATTCATCGCATAGCTTTTTAATGCTTCAATATTTTCTTTTAGAGAATACTTTTTGTTTATAGGCATTATTTTATTTCTGATATCCTCAAAGCAAGAGTGAAGGGAAAAAGCAAGTTTAACTTTTAATCCTGTCTCTTCAAGCTCTTTTATTTTAGGTGCGATCCCAGCCGTTGATACAGTAATTTTTTTCAGACTGATTCCTGTAGTCAGTTCTTGGGCAAAAATTTCAAGTGACTTTACCGTTTCTTTAAAGTTAAGAAGAGGCTCGCCCATTCCCATATAAACGATATTTGTTATTTCACTTTCTTTGTAATCTTTACTTGCAAGCTTGAACTGATCAAAAATTTCCCCGGCGGTAAGATTTTTTTTATAGCCCATCAATCCTGTTGCACAAAATTTACAATCCAGAGGACAACCGACCTGAGTGGAAATACATAGCGTTGTCCTTTTCTTTTCCGGGATAATAACAGACTCGATTTTATGTCCTTCATTTGTTTCAAAGATATATTTTTTTGTCCCAGTTGAAGTTGAAATTGTACTCGTTGAATAACGAAGTGTATCAATGATAAATTTTTCTGCAAGTTTGTTCCGAAGTGATTTGGGTAGGTTTTTCATTGGATCAAAATCATCAACCATATCACCGTACATCCACTTAAAAACCTGCTCAGCTCTGAATGCAGGCTCACCTTCACAAAGAAAATATTCCTTCAGCTGATATAAAGTAAATCCTTTTATTGTCTGTTTTTCTTTAATCACAATCCAAAAATAATCTATCAGACTTCATCTGACAAGAAAAGCTTGAAGCGCTATTATTTTAGATATGGCAGATTTCTAAAATCTGCCATATCTTATTATTAAAATTCGTTGTCTTAGATTTTTTAATACACTATTTTTGAAGTGGAAAATAAATCATCTCTAAAATGCATCTATCTTGTCAAATAAAAATTAACGGGGTAAAAAATGAACTTTGATTTTACAGAAGAACAGTTAATGATCCAGGAATCTGCACGGGATTTCGCACAGAATGAAATAGCTCCAACTTCAGTTGACCGCGATATAAAAGCAGAATTCCCGGCTGATATAATAAAAAAAATGGGAGAGCTTGGATTTATGGGCATGATGGTGTCGCCAGAGAATGGCGGTGCCGGTATGGATACTATAAGTTATGTTCTCGCAATGATCGAAATTTCAAAAGTTGATGCAAGTGTTGGAGTGATAATGTCAGTCAACAACTCTCTCGTGTGCTGGGGACTCGAGGAATATGGTTCAGATTTCATTAAACAAAAATATTTAGTGCCGCTTGCCAAAGGAGAAAAGCTTGGGTCATTTGCTCTCTCTGAGCCGGAAGCCGGAAGTGATGCAACTCAGCAGCACACAATCGCTGATAGAGATGGTGAATTTTTCTTGCTGAACGGAATGAAAAACTGGATTACTAATGGAACAACTGCTGATTATCACCTCGTAATGGCTACAACTGATAAAACAAAAAAACATAAAGGTATTTCAACTTTCCTGGTTGAAAAAGGAACCCCTGGTTTCGGTCACGGAAAAAAAGAAGATAAGCTTGGTATAAGAAGTTCCGATACTTGCTCATTGACATTTGAGAATTGCAGAGTTCCAAAAGAAAATATTGTTTGGGAAGAAGGCAAAGGATTTAATTTTGCGATGAACACACTTAACGGTGGCAGGATAGGAATTGCTTCCCAGGCGCTCGGTATAGCTGAAGCTTCCCTGGAAGCAGCTCTCAAATATTCCAAAGAGAGAAAAGCTTTTGGTAAAGAAATTGCCGTACTCCAGGCAATTCAATTTAAGCTTGCAGATATGGCCATGAAACTTGATGCTGCAAAATTACTAACATTCAAAGCTGCAGCATTGAAGGATGCACATAAAAAATATTTTGCTGAAGCTGCGATGGCAAAATTGTATGCTTCAAAGATTGCAGTAGAGTGTGCTCTTGAAGCAATTCAAATCCACGGCGGATATGGTTATGTAAGAGAATATCTTGTTGAAAGATATCTTCGTGATTCAAAGATTACAGAAATATATGAGGGAACTTCTGAAATTCAGAGAATAGTGATAGCAAGGTCACTACTTGATGCAAAGTAAGCTGAACGTATTTTTATTCTCTTTGCTTTTCATAACATCTGCTTATTGCCAAATGGAAAATCTCAAATGGCGCAAAGCAGATATCTCTTACGAAAAACAAATTCATTTCAGTAAAAGAGATTTTTCTTTCGAATCGGAAAATGCTGGTGAATTTATAACCAAATCTTTGGCGAATGCTTATTGGTTTTTTATCTCAGATGTTGACGGAGATAATTGTCCCTTCAGACCTACCTGCTCTGCTTTCCTTCTTCAGTCGGCAAAGGAGACAAATATTTTTCAGGCTTCTTTGATGTTCTTTGATCGATTTACACGTGATATGAACATTGCTAAAGGACACGATCATTATCCAAGAGTGAGTGCTGGTTACTATTACGATCCGCCACAGAATTACACTTTAAATCAGGGAAGAATTAAATATCTGCCACCTGCATTTATTGTTGATGATGAATGAGAAATTTTTTAACAATTATTTTTCTGATTCCTCTTGCAGTTCATCCCCAATCATCTTCATTTGATTTTCACTCTCCTGAAAACATAAAGAAATTTGCCGACCATCTTTTCTGTGAGGGTGATTATCTTCGGGCTATTGAGCAATATGAACTAATTAATGAGAACCTGGATAATGATACAATTAAATTTAAAGTGATGCTTGGCTATTCAGAGCTTGGGTTTTTTTCAGAATCGAATGATTTTTTTAGAGGAATTAATGACAAATCAATTTTCTATCCCGATGCTTATTTTCTTTCCTTCAAGAATCAACTAATAAGTGAACCCGGATTGATTATTGCTCCGAGCATTAATTCATTCAACTCTTTTCAAATGAAAAGTTTCAGTAAGTTAACCAATATCTCGATGCTTTATGAAGATAAGTTTAATATTTCCAGAGAAAACTTCACCGCTCCATTTGATGCAGAAGAGCTAAATTCTGTCTCGACATTCTTTGATCATAAAGTTGAGCCTCCCTATAAAAGTCCAGCACTTGCCGGATTGCTTTCTGCAGTTATTCCCGGAAGCGGTAAAATGTATGTCGGTGAGTGGGGAGATGGCATTACCGCGCTTGTTGTGACAAGTCTGTTTGCTTTCCTGGCTTATGATAATTTTCGTACAGATCACACAACCCGTGCGTGGATATTCACGGGGCTCGGTGCTTTCTTTTATGCAGGAAATATTTATGGCTCAGTAGCTTCAGCACAGATTTTTAATGCCAGAATTGATTTTGACTTTAATAACGGATTGGAATTATTTCTCAAACAGCAAAATTATTTTTTACCCGAGTATGATTTCTGCGAGTAATTTGTAAATGATTAAAGTATTGGAAATATGTTATAAGGGGATAAGGTTTTCTTCTCACAAAAATCATTTTCAATTTTGTTTACCTTATACCTTTATACCATTATACCTTTACACTCTCTTACTCATAATCTCCTCATCAGCAGAAATACATAGCCAAACTGAAATAGAAAAACAATTTAATTACGCCAAAAAACTTTATGACGAGGAAAAATATTTTGATGCTGTTACTGAATTCAAACGTTTGTTATTTTTTTATGATGGAGATATTTATAGTTATGAAAGTAATCTGTTAACCGGTTTAAGTTATAAAAACGGTGCAAAGTTCTCGGAGGCAATCCAACACTTTACTTTAGCTGGATTAAATTCAAAAAATATAGATGAAGTATTTATTGCAAGGTTGGAAATAATTAAAGTTAACATCCTGAGAAGAACCATTGGGCGTGCACTCGCTTTACTTGATTCTCTACAGAATGATTCAAAATTTACCCGCAATGCTGATGAAATAAATTACTGGCGCGGCTGGTCTTATATTTTCTCAGATGATTGGGAAAATGCTTCATTATCATTTTCAACAATTGAACCTAAGCATCCTCTTGCATTGCTTTGTGATTCACTCGCTCATGATCTGTACGATCCAACACTTGCAAAAACTTTATCCATAATTCCTGGCGCCGGACAGTTTTACACGGGAGAGTATGTGAGCGGATTTTTATCAATTGGCTGGAATGTACTTTGGGGCTATCTTACTATTAATGCTTTTATGGAAGATAGAGTATTTGATGGCCTGATGGTTGGATCACTTTTGTGGTGGAGATTTTACACCGGTAACATCCAGAATGCAGAAAAATTTGCACTTGAGAAGAATTTGGAGAAATCAAACTCAGCTTTGCGTTATCTTCAAAATTATTACATTGGAAAAAAACCATAACAAACTGTAAAACTGAAATGAAAAAACTTTTTGAAAACAAATTTGTTTACCTTTCAATCCTTGCGATTGTTTCTCTTTATGTACTTATCGCATTCGTTAAGCTGCCCAATATAAACGGATATAAAAGAGCGATGTTTTCAGAAATGGTTTACGGAACTGCATGGAAACCTTTTGTCTACCGAACGCTCCTGCCAACAACTGTCAGAACCTTAAGTGAAATAATACCGGAAAGTGTTCATAGTTCAGTTACTCAAAAGGTTGAGAGCAATAAATCAGCCATGCTTGTTCTGGAAAAATTCAAATGGGAAAGTGAGTTTATAACTGAATATCTTGTTGCAATGGTGCTGATGTATTTTGCTTTGCTTGGATTTGTATTTGCCTTCCGAAAATTATTTGATGAAGTTTATTCTTCACCTCTTTGGTTTAAAAATTTAATTTCGATTATACTGCTCTTCTCAATTCCAGCCATGTTTCAGCCGCAGTACGCCAATTACGTTTATGATTTCCCGGCTTTGTTTTTGTTTACACTTGGTTTGGTATTAATCAGGCAACGGAATTGGAATTACTTTTTAGTTCTCATCTTCATTGCATGCTTCAACAAAGAAACCATTATTCTTTTGACTCTAATCTTCGCAATACATTTTTACAAAGATAATGAGGTCAGTAAAAAATTATTTTACCAACTAATTGCAATTCAATTAATACTATTCGGTGCTGTTAAGATCTTACTTCACTTTTTATTTATGAACAATCCAGGTGGATTTGTTGAATTCCATCTTATTGACAGGAATTATCTTTTATTTAACGGATATTCATTGACCACATTTGTAGTCTTGCTCATCATCATTCTCTCAATCTTTAGCAATTGGAAAGAGAAACCAAAATTTCTTAAGGATTCTATGTGGATAGCAGTTCCACTTTTAATTTTAACTCTTTTCCTTGGTTTCTTTGATGAATTAAGAGATTATTATGAAGTTTTACCCTTGGCAGTTCTTTTAATTTCTTTCAATATAGCTAAGATTCTTGGTGTTGAGTTGGTGCAAAAAGTCACGACCTAAAATAAAATGCCAATCTTGTCTAATTTTAGCTTGATGAGGAAAGTATTTTTTATAAATTTCCGTTGAACTTTTCAGAAAATTATCCTGTTCTTTAAAGCAATGGGAAATAAAATAGACTTAAATTTTAAAGGAGTAATATTATGGCGATAATGATAACTGAGGAATGCATCAACTGTGGTGCTTGCGAACCTGAATGTCCGAATACAGCGATATACGAAGGTGGAGTTAATTGGGAATTAACCGGAAAATCTTATGGTGATGGTGATGCAGCTCCATCCGGGGCAACTGGATTTTATTCTTCAGAGTTTTTTTACATTGTTCCTGATAAATGTACCGAGTGTAAAGGATTTCACGATGAACCGCAATGCGCTGCAGTTTGTCCTGTTGACTGCTGCGTTCCCGATCCGAAACACGTTGAAACGGAAGAAGTATTATTAGCAAGGAAAGATTACCTTGATGGTTTAGGAAGGTAGAATCTTCTTGAAGTTTGAAGGCACCTTCGGGTGCCTTTTTTATTTTAAATGATTTCTGTTTTGTGAATTGAAACCTTTCTTTTTTAACTTGCTGAAGTAAAGTTTTCATCTTAATCATTTTGATTTTATATGCAAATCGGTAAATACAAACTAAACATAATTGAATCAGGTTCTTTCGGCCTTGACGGCGGAGCGATGTTCGGAATTATTCCAAAAGTTCTATGGCAAAGGACAAATCCACCTGATGAAGTTAACCGGGTAAAACTGTCAACACGTCATCTGCTTCTTGTCGAAGATGCCCGTGGTAAAAGTAAATCAAAAAAAATATTAATTGATACCGGAATGGGAAATAAATGGGATGACAAAGCAAGAAATATTTATGCGATTGATGAAAGAAGCTCAATGAATTCTGCTCTTGCTCAGAAAGGATTGAGAGCGGAGGATATTACAGATGTAATACTTACTCATCTCCATTTTGATCATACCGGCGGTTCTACAATAATAAAAGATGCTAAACTTGAACCTGCATTTCCGAATGCAAACTACTTTGTGCAAAAACAGAACTTTGATTGGGCAAGAAATTCTTCTGATAGAGATAAAGGGAGTTACATCAAAGAAAATTTTATTCCATTGTTTGAAGAAGGAGTGTTGAACTTCATAATTGGAAATGCAAAGTTCGATGATGAAATTGAATTCATTGTAATTAATGGTCATACATTCGGTCAGCAGATGGTAAAAATTTCTGATGGAACTAATACTTTTTTGTTTTGTGCTGATTTAATACCATTCTATTCGCACATTCCACTTCCATATATAATGGGTTATGATCTTCAACCGCTTGTTACTCTTGAGGAAAAGAAAAAGTATCTGAAGATGGCAGTTGATGCAAACTGGAAATTATTTTTTGGTCACGACCCGGAAATAGCATTTGCAACCGTTAAAAAATTTGGTGAGGGCTACATAGTTGACGAATTCTACAGATCATTTGAGGAAATTTGAAATGGAAGGTTTCGAATACATCTGTAAATTGGATGAACTTACGGATCATCTTGGCAGAAAATTTATCATAAATGACATTGAAATTGCTGTATTCAAAATCAACTCTGAAGTATTCGCTGTTAGTAATGTTTGTCCTCACCAGCAAACACATTTAATATTCGATGGATTTATTGAAGATGAATTTGTTGTGTGCCCCGCCCACGGCTGGAAGTTTAATTTGAAAACAGGGAAGAAAGATTCCGGCAGTAATGGTCTTCAGGTTTATAATGTTGAATTAATTGATGATAAAGTTTATGTGAAAGTTCATAGTAAAAAATTAAAATGGTAACACATAAACCTTCGAGGTTTTGGGTAGTCAATAAATTGAGTAAACCTCGAAGGTTTTCACCAAAATGAAATTAACGAATGAAATTGTAATTCAAAAAGCAAAGTCTATAGGTTTTGATTTAGTTGGTTTTGCTAAGGCTGAAATGCTGGAACAAGAATCTGAGCATCTTCAGCAATGGCTTAACAATAATTATCACGCCGGGATGGATTATATGGTAAGGAATTTTGAGAAACGAAAAGATGTAAAACAAATTCTTCCCGAAGCTAAATCTGTTTTTTCACTTGGACTCAATTATTACACACCTGATTCGTACTCAAATGACGATGCGAAAGGAAAAGTTTCACGGTACGCGTGGGGAAAAGATTATCATCTTATTATCTGGTCAATGCTGAACGAACTTGAGGAGGAACTCAAAAAAGTTGATCCGAGTTTTGAATCTATTTCTTATGTAGATACCGGACCTGTGATGGATAAAGCCTGGGCTGTTCGATCAGGAATTGGTTGGCTTGGTAAGCACACGAATGTAATTAATCGTGAAATTGGGAGCTGGTTTTTTATAGCCAACATCATAACTAATTACGAGTTCGATTACTCAGAATCCATCCCTGATTTTTGCGGAACCTGTACAGCTTGTATTGATGCTTGTCCAACAAGTGCAATAGTTAAGGAGTATGTTGTCGATGCAAACAAGTGCATTTCATATCTGACAATAGAAAATAAAGAAGAAATCTCAGCAGAATTTAAAGGTAAGTTTGATAACTGGTTATTTGGCTGCGATATCTGTCAGGATGTTTGTCCATGGAATCAAAAATTTCCGCTTGAGACTTTAATTAGAGATTTTCAACCTCAAAATAAAGAGTTGAAACTTGACGATATTCTCGAAATGAACGAAGATGAGTTTAAAGAAAAATTTAAAACCTCTCCGGTTAAAAGAGCAAAGCTAACCGGAATGAAACGCAATGCTGAATTCTTGAAATCATCTTAAAAATTGAAATTCCTCATACACACATGCATCCATGCAACCATGCATCCTCTTTGAATCTTTCGTAAATTTGCGCCATCAAATCTTCAACGATTAATTTTTAACTATAATTCAATTAGGGATAAGAAATGGCAGATAATCATCACAAAATTATTATAATTGGTTCAGGTCCGGCGGGATTTACAGCGGCACTTTATAATGCAAGAGCAAATTTGAAACCTGTTATATTTGAAGGTATGCAGCCGGGTGGACAATTGACAATTACAACAGAAGTTGAAAACTATCCCGGATTCGAGCACGGTATTCAAGGTCCGGCTTTGATGGATGTAATGAGAAACCAGGCTCACAGATTCGGCGCAGAAAGTATCTACAAAGAAATTACTGAAGTTGATTTTTCAAAAAGACCGTTCGTCTTAAAATCATATGACGATGTTTACACTGCTGACGCAGTTATAGTTGCTACAGGTGCTTCAGCAAAATTGCTTGGTTTGGAAAGCGAAAAGAAATATATGGGCTATGGTGTATCTGCTTGTGCAACTTGTGATGGATTCTTCTTCAAGAATCAAAAAGTTTTGGTAATCGGCGGTGGAGATACAGCAATGGAAGAAGCCACTTACCTTACAAATCACGCTTCAGAAGTTAATATAATTCATAGACGAGACGGTTTCCGGGCATCAAGCATTATGCTAAACCGAGCACAAAAAAATCCTAAGATTAAATTTATGCTCAATAAAACCATTAAAGAAGTTCTCGGTGTTGAGCAGAATGGAATAAAAAAAATGACAGGTGTTTTGCTTGAAGATACCCGCGATCACTCAACCGAAGAATTAAAAGCAGATGGTCTTTTCATCGGCATAGGTCATCAACCGAACACAGCAATCTTCAAAGGTCAGCTTGATATGGATGAAGTTGGTTACCTGAAGGTAAAACACGGTTCAACTTACACAAATATTGAAGGAGTTTTTGCTGCGGGTGATGTGAGTGATAGTAAATATCGTCAGGCTGTTACTGCTGCTGGTACTGGTTGTATGGCTGCACTTGATGCTGAAAGATGGCTTGAGGCACAAGAGACTTAAAAGATAATTCGTAGCACAGATTTATAATCTGTGCTACAGTTGATTATAGAATTAATTCAGATTAGCGGACTTTTTTTCTAAATCATAGTTCCGCCTTAACTTATTACCGTATATATTCGCAAGAACGAAACCAATTCCCGTGAAGATAAATATTGAAGTTGGAGTAACTACTTCCCGTGTTTCCTCTGCTCCGGACATCAAACCAATACCAAGTCCAATTCCAAAGAAAATACAAATAATGCCAACCTTCAATAACCAGAATGGATCTCTCTTTTGCTCAAAGAATTTTTTCATATCTTCGGCTGAAAGTCCTTTATCAATCAGCATCTGTCTTTCTCTGGATCTGTAATAAATTGCTGTCACTGTTATTAAACCGATTATTAAGAACATTATAATCGGAATAAATACTGCTATTGTCCCTTCCATTTTATTTCCCTTTCCTTTTGTTTAATAGTTCAGACATAGGTTACCGACATGAGGTTACAGTTTGGAAATATTATAATTTTAATTTGTTGACTGCTTGATTGCTTTTTTTAGTCTCACCCCCTATTTTTCAAGAGCGATTAGCCACATGTAACTTATATCACAGATTATTAGTCTAAGAGTTGAATGAGAAATCTTTCTGATCAGGAAATAATTGATTCGGTTAGGAAAGGCAACGAGTCCGATTACTCAATTATTATAAATAGATATAAAAACAAAGCATTTTCTATGCTAAAGAGAATGCTAAAAAATGAATTTGACGCTGAGGAAGTTTTGCAGGATTGTTTTTTGAAAGCTTATAATTCACTAAATAACTTTAAAGGTGAAGCTAAATTTTCAACCTGGTTTTACAGAATTGTTTATAATAGTGCATTGACAAAATTATCTTCACAGAAACGCAAAGTTGAAAATGAGATGACTTCGGTGGAAGAACATTTCGATCTTGAGAGCCAGCACAATGCTGATGATATTGAAAAAAAAGATATTCAGGAATTTGTTCGGGATATTATAACTAAATTACCGGAAAGGCATTCAGCAATTATTACAATGTTTTATATGAATGAAATGAGTATTGAAGAAATTAGTGAAGTGATGCAAATTACCGTTTCCAATGTGAAAGTGATGCTGCATCGTTCGCGCAACTCTATGAGGGACTTCATTTTGAAAAGCAAATTAGCAGAAGAATTAATATGATCCAGATTACAGACGAAATATTAAACAAATATCTTGATGGTGAATTGAGCAGGGAAGAAACTGAACAGGTAAAATCCGGACTTCGCACTTCTGAAGAATTACAGAAAAAATACAGCGCATTGAAACTAGTTCACGAAAAATTATTTGATATGAAGGAAGATGAAGTGAGTCCGGCTTTCACGGATACATTAATGAAACAGATTGTTAGAAAGAAATTCGCTATTCCAAAACAGCAAAAATACTTTATCGTTTCAATAGCCACATTCATAACGCTGCTGTGTTTGGTAATTTTTGGTTTTGTAATCTCAGCGATGATTTCTTCGGCTCCATCCTCTATAGGTGAATCTAAGTCTGTTCTCGATTCAGTAAGTAATCTGACTGATGGCTTGGTTACAACTCTGAAACATCTGTTCAGCGGAAGTGGGTTATCAATTATTGGTTCAATCTTCTCTTTGTTGATAATCATCTCTGGTTATTTCTTTTTCGAAATGCAAAAAAGATCTAAAGCTAATCTGAGTAATGGTCAACACCTGTAATATTTAGCTTATCCTTTCGTACCTTTAACTAATCAAATATCTATTTTTTTTATGACTGAACACAAAACCGGTTACGTGGCAATACTCGGTTTACCCAACTCTGGTAAATCGACACTTCTAAATGCTTTACTTGGACAGAAGCTGTCAATCACTACATCAAAACCACAGACGACTAGGAAAAGAATTCTCGGAATTTTGAGTGAAGAAAATTACCAGATAATTTTTCTCGATACTCCGGGCATTCTTTCCCCATCCTATCTTCTCCAGGAGAAAATGATGGAAGATGTTAAAACCTCGCTTGATGATGCTGATGTGATTATTTTAATTATTGATGTGAAGGAAGATCCTCTGGCTGCAACATTACTCAACCAGGAATTTGTCAAAGAAAATGTTTTCAAATCAAAGAAACCCAAAATGTTGGTTCTTAACAAAGTAGATTTGTTAACTCAGGAAAAAGTAACTAATCTGATAAATCATTTTGAAAAACAAAAAATATTTGAAGAAGTCATCCCAATCTCAGCATCACTCAATTTTAATATCCAACGAGTGAGTGAAGAAATTTTACGTTTTCTTCCTGAAGGACCAAAGCTTTTCCCCGATGATCAAGCAACAGATGCAAGTGAAAGATTTTTTGTCTCTGAAATTATACGTGAAAAAATTCTTGAAATTTATCGTGATGAGGTACCTTATAGTTGTGAAGTTTTGATTGTTGAATTCAAAGAACGGGGAAATGGACTTGTCGCGGCGGAGCAAACTGAATCCAGCGATACTGCAAAACTTAGAAGCGGAGCCGGAAAGGACTTCATAAGTGCGGAAATAGTTGTTGAAAGAGATTCTCAGAAAGCTATAATTATTGGTAAAGCTGGTTCTGCAATTAAAAAGCTTGGTGAAACTGCACGAAAATCAATAGAAGAATTTTTACAGCGTGAAGTTTTTCTTGAGCTAAGAGTAAAGGTTAGAAAGAAATGGCGAAGTGATGAAAACCTTCTGAAGAGTTTTGGGTATTCGAAGAAGTAACGATTATCACTTTTTAATTTTAATTTAGTCCATCAATAAGGTCGTATTTAGGCCTAATTAAGTATTTTTTCATCGAAAAATACGTACTTATACTGATTTTTTTGCAAATGAAATTAATTACATTGATTCTAAAAAAATCGAAAAACTTATGCGAATTATTATATTAGCTTTTTATCTCACTTTTCTCACTGAATCAATACTTACTCAGTCCCTAATTTCTACAAAACAAGTAAATCAGTTCATATTTGATATTGTTAATGAGAAAGAAGAAAATATTGATATTGGACTTTGGGCTTTAATAATTGCAAAAGAATACGACAATTCAATTGATGTTAAAAAATATTTGAATAAACTTGATAAAATGGCTGAAGAAATAAAAAGGATGATTGCTGGCAGAGAAAAGGATATGGACAAATTTTTAGCAATTAAAATGTTTATTTATGAAGCTGGAGAATGGAACAATTACAAACCTTTTTCTTATGATTTAGACGACCCTCTAGGAAATATTTTAGAACATCAACTCTTAAGCAACTACATTGATACAAGAAAAGGTAATTGTGTGAGTATGCCGACTTTGTTTCTTGCTTTAATGGAAAGAGTTGACCCAAGTATTCAATTTGTCGGCGTAAAGGTTCCACTACATTTGTTTTGTCGTTTAAGAGACAGACAAACTGGTGATGTTTGGAATGTTGAAACAACAAACAGAGGAAATCCGGCACGTAACCAATGGTATATTGAAAACCATAGAATAAGTCAGACTGCATTGGATAATAAATTATACTTGAGCGACTTAACAAAGAAAGAATACATTGGAGAATTGATTGGTACATTAATAAGCAAAGAAAGAAGATCTGGAAGTTTTACAAAAGCGCTAGAATATGCTGAACTTTCTTTAAAACTTTCGCCTGGGTCTGACGTAGGTTTAGTTCAGAAGGGGGCATTGTTGGCTGAGATAGGAAACCAGAAACTTGTGGAAGGTAATTTAACTGATGAAGAGATAACTTATTATAAAACTGAGTCAGAACAATTTATTAACAGAGCGTTTTCTTTAGGCTGGAAACCAGAGAGTAAAAAAGAAAGAGAAGAATATTTAAAATCAGTAAAAACAGAATTACAAAAAAGAAATACGGAGGTAGAATGAAATCCTTATTATGGTTACTCTTGACAGTATTATTGACAAACTCATTTTTATTTTCACAAACGAAACAACCAATTGAAAATCCTTATCCGAAATTTGTTCCTTATGCTGTCAAACAAAATAC
>DATIJX010000126.1:0-2418 GCA_035478175.1 Ignavibacteriaceae bacterium | reverse complement strand
AGGTTGCGAAATACATAAATGCACCAGTAACTGACGCAAAGAAGTTTGAGAAGAGCGAATTACCTCCAACTAAATTTGCAATCCACTCATTCGGAATGATTCCGTTGTTACCATTTTGTGAACCAAGTAAAAATCCTGCTACTAAAATACCAGCAGCAAGCAGAGGCATAATCTGTTTTGTGAAGCCCCATGTTTCACCAAGCCATTGATTTGGTTCATCCTCAGAATATGTTAAAGCTAAAGTTGTGGCAATAACTGCAACGATAAAAGGAATGGTTGGATTCTGATAAAAGAATATTCCCGATAAGATCACTGCGACTGTTCCAAGAATCACATATATTTTTTTTACTTTAATTATGTAAATCATTGAAAGAGCGAAACCAATTCCGAAGATTGATGTAATAAACCACTTATTGGCAAACATAAAATACCAGAATCCTTCGGTTGAATCAGGTTTACCCCAACTAACAAAAACAAGAATTGCAACAAGGATAAAGAAGTGCAGAGAAGTCTGCCACATCGGTCTTTCCTCGGGCATATCAGGAATTGCCATTTGTGCATCAGCTTTTTCTTTTTCTTCCTTGCGATAGATGAATGCCATTATCAAACCGATTACAATGCTGAAGACAACCGCACCGATTATTCTTGCAATACCAAGTTCAAGTCCAAGTATGCGGGCTGTAAGAATGATTGCGAGAATATTTATCGCCGGACCTGAATAAAGAAATGCCATAGCAGGACCAAGACCTGCCCCACGTTTATGAATACTTGAAAACAATGGAAGGATTGTGCAGGAACAAACAGCAAGAACGGTTCCTGACACCGAAGCAACAGAATAAGCAACCCATTTTTTTGCTTTCGCACCAAAATATTTTATTACAGCAGTTTGACTAACAAAAACTGCAATTACTCCTGCAATAAAAAAAGCAGGAATCAAACAAAGCAGAACATGTTCCTGTGCATACCATTTAGCAAGATCGAATGCGGCAACTATGGCACCGGAAAAAGACTCATCCTCTATCGGCATAAAGTAAGCGAAGAGGAAAAAACCTAATATCCACAGAAATATTTTATATTCTTCTTTCCAGTTCATGATTTATTCAACTATTTATTTCGCCATCGTTCGAAATGATTTTATCAATATTCATCTGGCACAAACCAGGTGTCTGTCTACTTTAATTACTTTTAGTTTGTCAGCTTCAATAGTTTTCTGATCAGATATCCAAAAATCCAATGTCGATATTATTGAAGATATTCTCGGATCATCCGGCTGAGGGTTCAACATATAGTTCACCCACTTACCGTCTTTTTCCTCAATAATGAAGCCTGTTTCCTTCAGTATGCTTAAATGTTTGGACACTGTTGATGTTGCAAGCTGAAGAACATCTGTAATTTCACAAACACAAAGAGGTTTTACCTGAAGCATCTTTAGAATACGAAGCCGGTTAGGATCGGAAAGGGATTTGAACAGTTTTGTTTTTTCTTCAATCATACATATATCATTTCGTTAACTAACGAAATATATAATTGTAAGATTGAAAATCAAAGTATTATTTCTATGATTGAAAAAAGTGTTATTTATGTAACTGCGAGTGGGACAAAAAGATATGAACCGATTAATCATCCTGTTAATAATAACAGGTTGATTCAACATTTTTCATGTGCTAACAAATCCTTGGCAATTGTTCGCCTGAAATCATGTCAACTATCCTTTTACTTCCAATTGTCGTTTTCATTACAACGGTTCCGGGATTTTCTGAAGTTACTTCCCCGATTATTTCTGCCTCTTTACCCAAAACCGTTTTTCGCCATTCTTTAAATACATCATTAGCTATTTCATTAGCAACAATCGCAATCATTTTTCCCTCGTTTGCAATGTATAAAGGATCAAGCCCAAGTATTTCGCAAGCTCCTTTTACTTCATCAAGTATTGGTATTTTCTCTTCGTCTATTAACATTCCAACATTAGCAATTTCAGCAATTTCATTCAAGCTGCTTGCCAGGCCTCCACGTGTAGGATCGCGCATAACGTGAATTTTATCTCCATACTTTTCAATACAATTTAATAATTCAGTTAATGGTGCAGTATCACTAACAATTGCAGTTTGAAACTCAAGTCCTTCTCGTGCCGACATAATTGCAATTCCGTGATCAGCAATCCTTCCGCTTAAAATTATTTTATCTCCAGGTGCACATCTTTTAGGGGAAATATTTATTCCTTCTTTAATAATACCAATACCGGATGTGTTTATAAATATTTTATCCCCCTTTCCTTTATCAACAACCTTTGTATCGCCGGTGACAATTTTAACTCCCGCTTTTCTGGCTGCTTCTTTCATTGAAAGAACAATTTTCCAAAGATCTTCTATCAGTAAGCCTTCTTCAATTATAAATCCAACAGAAATATAAACTGGTTTT
>DATIJX010000125.1:0-17289 GCA_035478175.1 Ignavibacteriaceae bacterium | reverse complement strand
TAGCACAATCCAAATCAGATTTATCCGAAGATCGAATGGGTGTTCTTGTTGATACAACTGTGTGTATCGGCTGTCGCAGATGTGAATGGGCATGTAAATCTGCTCACGATATTTCTGCAGGTAATCTTGAAGACTACAGTGACGAGTCAGTTTTTGAAAATATGCGCAGACCTGGAAATGACAGCTATACTGTTGTTAACAGATATGAGAATCCAGCAGATTCAAGGAGTCCGTTGAATGTAAAAGTTCAATGTATGCATTGTGATCATCCCGCCTGTGTTTCAGCTTGTATCGTTGGTGCTTTTTCAAAACAAGAAAATGGAGCGGTAATCTGGGACACAGATATGTGTATTGGCTGTCGTTACTGTATGGTTGCTTGTCCTTTTCAAGTACCTACTTTCGACTATCATAAAGCTATCCAGCCTGATATTCACAAATGCGATTTTTGTTTTGAGAGAACAAAGGAAGGTTTGCTTCCGGCTTGCGTTGAAATCTGTCCAGTGGAAGCTCTTACTTATGGCAGACGAAGAAATTTAGTTGAAGTCGCAGAAAAAAGAATAGAGCTTTATCCCGATAGATATGTAAACAAGATTTATGGCTTTACTGAAGTTGGAGGGACATCGTGGATGTATCTTGCTAGCAGAGATTTTGAAGAATTGCACTTCCCGAAATTGGGTGACAAACCAGCACCGGGTGTTTCTGAATCAATTCAGCATGGAATTTTTGCATATTTCGTTCCTCCTATTGCTCTCTACGCTTTACTCGGTGGGATAATGTGGATCTCAAAAAATAAGGATAATAAAGTGGAGGGTAAAGAGTAATGGAACATGAATTTCAACCTGAACAAATTAAACATAAATTCTTTACTCCCTGGGTAATTGTAATCTCTTTGATCGCATTAGCTGGTTTTGCTTTTCTAGCTGTAAGATATTTATTTGGTCTTGGTGCGGTAACAAATTTAACTCAGTTTTTTCCTTGGGGAATCTGGATAGGCTTAGATGTTGCGGCAGGTGTTGCCCTGGCTGCCGGTGGCTTTACTACTGCTGCATTAGGTCATATCTGGCATCGTGATAAATATGAAGTGCTGGTTAGGCCTGCGCTTTTAACTGCATTGCTCGGCTATACTTTTGTTGCTCTTGGTGTTGTAACCGATATCGGCAGGTGGTATTATGTTTGGCACCCGCTTGTAATGTGGAATGGTAACTCTGCGTTATTTGAAGTGGGCATTTGTGTTATGGTTTACTTAAGTGTCCTCTATATTGAATTTTTACCAATTGTGACTGAAAGATTTATTGGAAGAGTAAATCTTCCCGGATTCCTTTCAATGTTCAATAAGATCATTGATAGTTTACTCAGATTGTTGGATCGGACATTAAATAAATTCATGTTCGTATTTATCATTGCAGGTGTAGTGTTATCATGCTTGCATCAATCATCGCTCGGTACTCTGATGATTATTGCCGGAGAGAAAATGCATCCGCTCTGGCAAACACCTGTTTTACCACTTCTGTTTTTGCTGTCAGCTTTCTCTGTTGGTTTCCCGATGGTAATTATGGAATCTCTTTCTGCATCTAAATCATTTGGGCTTAAACCTGAAAAAGATGTTTTAACCAGCCTTTCAAGATTTGTTGGACCGATTCTCGGAATTTATTTAGCTGCAAAAATTGGTGATATGTTCATAAGGGAATCATTTGTATATCTTACCGAGTTGAATCTCGCGAGCATAATGTTCACGATTGAAATGGTCTTTGGAGTTATTATCCCACTCCGAATGTTTCTTTCGTCATCAGTCCGGCAGTCAACGACGGGATTATATATTGCATCGATGCTTGTGATTTTTGGTGTAGTTCTCAATCGGTTCAATAATTTCATTATTGCTTACAATCCTCCTTACACAGAAACTTCTTATTTTCCGTCGATTGGTGAAATATCGGTAACACTTGGTTTTGTAGCGCTTGAAATATTGATTTACCGTGCATTCGTAATGATATTCCCGATTATCAGTCTACCTGTTAAAAGTGCATTGAGAAAATCTAAATATGCAATTAAAGGTGTATGATGAAAACTTATATAAAAATATCAATCATCCTGTTTACATTTTTATTCTTTTCTTTTCCTGCAATTGCGCAAGATCATTCAAAATTAAAATTTAACTGCAGCCTATGCCATGCGTGCGAAACACCAACCAAAACAAATCCTTGCTTGATAGTTTGTCCGCGTGAAAAAATGATGACAGTTTATATGTCACCTGCAAAGTCACCTGCGGTTATAAAAATGGATAAGCTGAAAAGTGTTCAGGATCTGTACGAGCCTGTGATCTTTTCGCACAGGATTCATGCAGAAATGTCTGAAATGTCAGGTGGATGCGAAATGTGTCACCACTATAATCCGCCGGGTGATGTTGTCGGCTGCGATAATTGTCATGAATCTGGAAGGCAAAGAACAGATATAAGTAAACCAGATTTGAAAGGTGCTTATCACAGGCAGTGTATGGACTGCCATCAGGAGTGGAGCAGCAAAGTTGCCTGCGAAAGCTGTCACGAAACAAACGAAAGCGGCAAATCTGCATACACAGGAAAAGATTATCAGCAGACTCGTGTGCATCCGGAAATAAAAGTTCCTACTAAATTAGTTTATAATACTACGCATGAAAAAGGAAAGCTTGTTACTTTCTTCCACAATGAACATACAGATATTTACGGTTTTGATTGTAAAAGCTGTCATCAGCAGGAAAGCTGTGCTAAATGTCATTCTACAGAACCCGAGAAAAAAGTTGAAAAGGTTTCACTTGAAGTAAAACACAAAAACTGTTCAAGCTGTCACGACACAAAAGTTAAAGCAGGTTGCGAATCCTGTCATTCATCAAAAGAAATGGCTCCATTTAATCACCTGGCAAGAACCGGATTTGCGTTGAAGAGCTATCATTCAAAATTGAATTGCACAAGCTGTCACCAGACTAAAACGGTATTTACAGGTTTGAATAGTTCATGCCAGACTTGTCACTCAGTTTGGAATTCATCAAATTTCAATCATAAAGTCACAGGATTAATACTGGATGAAATGCATGTTGATTTTGATTGCGGTGATTGTCATACGAATGAAGATTATTCAAAGAAACCTTCCTGCGAAGGCTGTCATGATGATATGACTTATCCAGTTAATAAACCTGGAAAACTAGTAAAATAATTTTTATAATTGGTTTGGAATGAAACTCAAACAAGCATTTACGAAAATAAGTCTTAAGCTGATATTCACGGTTGGTGTCGTTACTATCGGTATTATTAGTGTTTATTCCTTTCTCAGTATCCAGGCGCAGAGAAATGAGCTGATATCTCAGGCAGAGGGTTATGCTAATAAATTAAGTGAAACCATTCGTAACAGCACTCACTTAAGTATGCTCGAAAACAGAACTGATGAAACACATACGATCATCAATACTATTTCAAAAGATCCCGGTATACAGGAAATCAGAATTTTTAATAAAGAGGGGAGCATTATTTTTTCCTCGCAGAAAGAATTTATCGGGCAAATGGTAGATAAAAATGCTGAAGCCTGTTATGGATGTCATACAGCTAATGAACCTCTTGAACGATTACCTATGGAAGATAGAATGCGTGTTTATGAATCTCCGCAGGATTCTGCCAGGATTCTTGGAATAATTAATCCCATTTATAACGAAAAATCCTGTTGGGAAGCCGACTGCCATGTTCATCCTGCAGAACAAAAAGTTCTCGGTGTACTCGATGTAAAATTGAGTCTTACTGAAGTTGATGCACAAATCGCAAGCAGTGAATTTCGGTCAATTGTTTTTGCTGTGATTGCAATTGCTTTGTTAAGTCTGATTATAGGAATTTTTGTGAGAAGATGGATTGAAAAACCCGTCAATGAATTAGTAAATGCAACTGAACAAGTTGGCACAGGTAATTTGAATTATCTAATTAAAGACCTTGGTTCAGATGAACTTGGTTTGCTTGGTAAGTCTTTCAACAATATGACACAGAAATTAGCTGATGCACGTTTGCAGCTTTTTCAATCAGATAAGATGGCTTCAATGGGAAGACTTGCTGCGGGAGTAGCACACGAAATTAATAATCCGTTAACAGCGGTATTAACTTACAGCAGCTTTCTTCTGAAAAGAGCAAATAATCCTGAACTTGAAGAAGATTTAAAAGTGATTGTAAGAGAAACAAAACGGAGCAGAGAGATAGTTAAAAGTCTTTTGGATTTTGCACGTCAGTCTGTTCCAAAGAAAAGTAATGCTAACATTAATGAAATAATCAGTAATGCCGTAGCTGTGGTTGATAATCAACTTTCTATGAAGCACATAAAGCTTGATAAAAATCTTGAAGAGAATATTCCACTTTTTAAATTGGATTCGAACCAGATGCAACAGGTTTTTATTAATTTACTTGTCAATGCTTCAGATGCAGTGCAGGAGAGAAGTGGAGTAATTTCAGTTTCATCAAGAATACTGAGCCTTACACCTTATGGAACATTGCAGATAAAAAATGCTGTTTGTTCTAAAAGACATTCACTGATGGATGATGAAATTAAAATTGATGGAAAGCCAAGTATTAAACTAAAGCTTGTTCAAAATGGTAAAGAAGGCTTTGTAAATCTTGATCCAACTTATGGAAAGAACAGAGATAAATATGGTATTGAGATAAAATCTTCCGAACAGCTTCAGATATCCTGTCCCAAATGCAACATATCGGTCGTTGACAAAGAATCAATCTGTCCTAAGTGTAAATCAGCTGTTTATACTTTCGAAGTTCCTCCACGGGGTATTTTTGAAGGTTGTATCAATCCGCAGTGTGACTGGCAGCGATGGGCTTTTGTTGACGAAGCCGGCGTGAGAGATTATGTTGAAATAAAAATATCTGACAATGGAACTGGAATAGAAAAGGAAGATCTGCCCAGAATATTTGAACCTTTCTATAGCACCAAAGGTCAGAAAGGAACAGGACTTGGTCTTGCTGTAATTTGGGGAATAATTGATAATCACGATGGAACAATAAACGTTGAAAGTGAAATTGGAAAAGGAACTACCTTTACAATTCTTTTACCGATAAGTCAGAGTGCATAGAAACTCAATGATGAAAGATGAAAAAATATTAGTTATTGATGATGAACAGGTAATACTTAACGCTGTTTCAAGGATTGCTACAGCTGAGGGATTGAATGTTGATTCTGACAATGATGCTTCTTCAGCATTGAAAAAACTTTCGTACAAAGAGTATTCATTGATACTTTGCGATATAATGATGCCTCAAATGGATGGATTTACTTTTTTAGATGAGATGCAGAAAAGAAAAATTCTCACACCGGTTATTATGATAACCGGATACTCGACTGTTGAGAATGCAGTCAAATCTCTTTATAAAGGAGCGATTGATTTTGTTCCGAAGCCATTTACTTTTGAAGAATTAAACAGTGCTATCAGTCGTGGTATAAAATTTTACAGAGTGCAAAAAGGAATTGAGGACGCAAAATCTAAAAATGATAAAACTTCAATAGGATATGTTTCCGGACCTCCAAAGTATAAACGATTAGGAAATTTAAGCTGGGTGAATTTTGAATCAGTTGGCACAGCTGTAATCGGAGCTACAGATTTATTCCTGGAAACAATCGAAAAGCTTGTTAATATTGAATTGATGGAAGTTGACGAGGAAATCATCCAGGGAGATTCCTGTGCGAATTTGGTAACTGAAGACGAGCTCTGTCACCGTTTACTTTCCCCGGTTAGTGGGAGAATAATCGAACGGAATGAAAAAATACTAAGCGATATTAATTTGCTGGAAAAAGATCCGTATTTCGAAGGCTGGATTTATAAAGTGATTCCATCAAATATGGAGTACGATTCAAAATATCTTGTCCCGTTTGCATCTGACAGGATGTAGAGGTTTATATTTGAATAGTAGAAAAAAATATTTTACGAAATTAAATTTCAATAGGGAGTTACAATGGCACTTTTTGTATTAGCCGTAATAGTTTTCATCATCGCTGATATCACAATAAGATATATCGCAAAAAGAGTAAAAGAAAAGAAAGTACTTCAGGAAAGGGAAGAAGCGCTTAAGGTAAGCCTCAATCTTGATTACAGCAGGGAAGCAAAAACTCTCAAGCGTGCTGAAGTTGAAAATCCAAAAGCGCGAATCCTTTGTGTCGATGATGAATCAGTGATACTCGATAGTTTCAGAAGAATCCTAGTGCTAGATGGCTATTGCGTTGATACTGTTGAGCAGGGAAGAGAAGCATTGGGTCTGATTCAAACTCACTCATACGATTTCGTATTTACCGATCTAAAAATGCCTGAGATGGATGGACTAGAAGTAACAAAATCAGTAAAACATCTTCGACCTGATATCGATGTAGTCATAATAACAGGTTTTGCTACAGTTGAAACTGCTGTTGATTGTATGAAGTTTGGTGCGATGGATTATGTTCAGAAACCATTTACTGAAGATGAGCTTCTTGAGTTTGTTAAAAAATTACTCATCAAAAGAGAAGACAGAATAAGTAAAACTCTGAAACCAAAAGTTCATATTACTCATCTTAAAGAAGCTGTTGGATCCAAGACTCCAGAATTTCAAATACCCGGTGGAGTTTTTATTTCAGAAGGACATTGCTGGGCTAATGTAAGTGAAGATGGCACAGCTAGAGTAGGGTTGGATGATTTTGCAAAGAAGATTATTGGCAAAGTTGATTCAGTTGGCTTGCCTAACCTGGGAATGATTGTGAAAAAAGGTCAATCATTATTTAATATAACACAGGGACAGAGAACGATTTCCTTTAAATCACCTGTCAGCGGAAAAGTTAAAGAGATAAATAAATTTATAAATCAAGAGCTAGACTCACTTAATTTTACACCTTATGACATGAACTGGGTTTGTGAAATAGATGCAGATGAACTTGATTCAGAGTTACCTACATTGAAAATTGGTAAGTCTGCTGTTTCGTTCTATCAGGATGATATTGAAAAGCTGCAAGCCTTAAAGAAGAAAACCCAAACAAGTAAAGAAGCAGAACTTGAACCTGAAGGTGCAATATTTGCAGGCGAAATGGAAAAGCTTGATGACATTAGCTGGAAAAGATTCGCTGAAGAATTTTTTGAGAAGTAGGCCTCATCCCCAACCCTTCTCCAAAGGAGAAGGGAATTATAATTAATAATCTTAAGGTTGGTCGACTTTAATTCCTTGACGTCATTCCGCCGATCCACTAAAAGAGGAGAGTCCTGAATCTGAACTGATTATTTCGGTTTCTTTGTAATAGCAGTAACATTTATATCTCCAGCCTGCTTGAAATGGAGAACAAACTCACCTTTATCACCATCATTAATATCCTTCTTCAGTTTCATCAGCATAATGTGATGTGCACCTGGTTTTAGTTCGAACGTACTTTTACCTTCAATCACGATAAAATCAACTTTACGCATTCCCATCATTTCACCTTCTGAGTATGTCTCGTGAATTTCAACCCTCTCAGCCAGATCTGAATCCACCTGAAATAGTGTGTCTGCGGTTTCAGATTTATTCTCAATAACAAAATAAAGAGCCGTCGACATCTTTTCTGATGAAGGCCTCATCCAGGCATCTTTAATTTTTATGTTATCATCGGAGGGGAAGAGAACAAATAAAATTGCTAATAGTGCGTTCATTTTTTAATCCTTTAATGTTTTTATGTCGTTTACTAATTCTTCAACATTTAGAGTGCTGCCTTTATAATTTTTCCGCAGTCTGCCATTTTCATCGATAAGCGAAATCCTGTCAGTGTGCATCATAGAATATTCTGAATTTCCTTCCTCATCAACACTCTCATCCGTCTTTATTGCTTTTACGTCAAACCTTTTCAGCAACTCATAAACTGTTGTTCTCTTGCCTGTTAATAAAGTCCAGCTATTAAAATCCAGTTCTCTTATCTCAGCAAATTTTTTCAGTACTTCCGGAGAATCTCTGTCAGGATCGAAACTCAGCGCTATGAATTTTACTTCATTGATATTAGCTTTTTTCAATTCCTTTTCAGTTAAATACATATTGTGAGTAGTCATCGGGCAGATGTCGGGGCAGTGAGTAAAAATAAAACCCATCACTGTTATTTGTCCCTTGATAATCTCAGGGAATACTACTTCTTCACCTTCCTGGTTTATGAGATTGTAACTCTTCTTCGTTAAATCTTTATCGAGCGGGAGTTTTTCCTTGCAAGAAAGTGAAAACAGAATAAATATAGATACTGCAATTAAAATTATTTTATTCATTATTGATCAGTTGAGAAGTAATTATAATTTTACCTTGGTAAACTTATTAAATTCCTTCAAGCGAATAAAGACAAATTCATTTCTTATTTTTCAATTAAGTTAAAATTTAATTAGTGTCAATTCGTGAAATCAGTGGCTGATAGCTTAGCCACGAATTGCTCTAATTTTCACAAATAATAATTATTGGAATTGCAATGTCAGATATGCCAATAGAAGAATTTCGGAAATCAGGTCATCAGCTTGTAGATTGGGTTGCTGATTATTTAAAAGATATCGAGAAATATCCTCCACTATCACAGGTTCATCCTGGTGATATTCTGAAAAGAATTCCTAAATCTCCTCCGCAAAAAGGTGAGGACATTGAAAATGTTTTGAATGATGTTGATAAAATTTTAATGGATGGCATCACTCACTGGAATCATCCTGGGTTTATGGCTTACTTCAATTCAACATCGAGCGGACCCGGAATTTTAGCTGAGCTTTTAACTGCCGGACTGGGAATAAACGGGATGCTCTGGAAAACTTCTCCAGCTTTCACCGAGCATGAAGAAGCTATGATGAATTGGTTCAGACAAATGGTTGGGCTGCCGGAAAATTATTGGGGAATTATTTACGATACTGCTTCAACAAGTTCTATGCACGCAATTGCTTCTGCACGTGAACAATTAAATCTTGGATTCAGAGAAAAAGGAATGGCTGGTAGAAGTGAAGTTCCAAGACTTAGGATGTATTGTTCAGAGCACGCTCATTCATCAATTGAAAAAGGTGCAGTTACTCTTGGAGTTGGCTTGGAAGGTGTCAGAAAAATTCCAGTCAACAGTAGATTTGAAATGATTGCAGATAAACTTGAAGAAGCAATTTTTGAAGATCTTAAAAATGGAGTAAAACCATTCTGCGTCGTTGCTACAGCTGGAACAACATCAACAACAAGTATTGATCCTGTTGAAGAAATAGCTGCTCTTTGTGAGAAACATAATCTCTGGCTTCACGTTGATGCTGCTTACGCTGGGATTACGGCAATGATTCCTGAAATGAAATGGATTACAAAAGGGTGGGAGAGAGCCGACTCAATCGTTATTAATCCGCACAAGTGGATGTTCACTCCGATGGATTTGAGTGTTTACTTAACACGCAAACCGGAAATACTTAAGCAGGCATTCAGTCTTGTTCCGGAATATCTGAAAACAAAACAGGATGATGAAGTTGAAAACCTAATGGACTACGGAATTCAGTTGGGAAGAAGATTTCGTTCGCTTAAACTTTGGTTTATTATCAGGTATTTTGGAGTTGAAGGATTAGCTTCAAGAATTAAAGCTCACATTGAACTTGCTCAGGAATTTGCAAAATGGATTGATGATGAAAAAGATTTTGAAAGAATGGCTCCGGTTCCTTTTTCAACTATTTGTTTCAGATATAATCCCGGCAATAAAACAGAAGAAGAACTGAACAAGTTAAATGAAAAATTATTAGAAAAGATTAATTCTTCAGGAAAAATATTTTTATCTCATACAAAGCTTAAAGGTAAGTTTGTCATTCGGTTGACTATCGGAAGCATCAGGCACGAGAAGAGACACATTGAAGAAGCCTGGCAGATTATCAAAAACAATAGAACGCAGATCCGGCTACAGCCCGGCCTTCGCCGAGACGGGTGACGCAGATTTAGCAGATCAGTGCTGATTGTAACAGGCAGAGTTTGAATTTGTGCACCATAATCTTGATTTGATGATAATTTTTTGTCGAATCAACTTTAAAATAAAAAACCCCGGGTCATCACTCCGGGGTCTCTTCATCATCCACATAGGGGGCTATTTTGTAGGAGGGAGTAAAACTGTGTCAATTACGTGTATAATTCCGTTAGAAGCCTGCACATCTGCAGTAGTAACCTGGGAATCGTTAATCATAACTTTACCTTCAACTGTCTTAATCTTAATATCTGAACCATTAAGGGTTGTAGCTTTATCAAGCTTTACTACATCTTTAGAGGAAACACTTCCGGAAACAACGTGATATAAAAGCACATTTTTCAAAGCTTCTTTATCCTTTAATAAACCTTCAAGAGCACCCTCGGGTAATTTCTTGAAAGCATCGTCTGTTGGTGCAAATACTGTGAAAGGACCTTCGCCCTTTAAAGCATCAACTAAACCAGCTTCAGTCAAAGCGGTTGCTAAAGTTGTAAAATTACCAGCACTAACTGCTGTTTGAACTATATCGTTTTTCACTGCTTTAGATACCTTTTTAGTATCGTACTGCGCAAATACTGAAGCAGTAAATACTACTAAAGCGATCAATGATAATGATATATTTTTCATTTTTTCTCCGTTTTTATTAGTTGTTGAAAATACAACATTGAAAACATTATAGACCAGCAGATAGTTCCAGCGAGGGTTGGATTTTTTAAAGATACTTTTTTATGACCATGCAGTTTTCAGGAATATTACTGGTATCAGTGCTGCCAAATAATATTTAAACGAGGTCTAACGTAGTCTCACGACTTTCGCTTGAAAAGGGTTGTGTGTAAACTTACGTAAGGTTAATACTATTCTTAAATCTATTGAACCGCTGCGGGGTTCTTTAATCTTGGAATTACCTTTTTTCTACAAACATATAGTTCCTACCTGCCTGACGGCAAGGCAGGCGGAACCAATTTTAGAATTCCGTTAGTCCGAAGGACTCCTTTGGAGGAATTCAATATTTGTAGAAACAAAAGTTCCTATGATAATACAGAACACCGTAGGGTTCAATAAATAATTGAATATCTATTTAGTTTTTCAATTTTAACTACCTCAAAAGAGAAGGGCTTATTAAATATTGTGGTTTGATATGGATATTATGTCAGATCATATTTATCTATCGATTTATAGATAACCTTCCTGCCGGCAGGCAGGTAAGTGGGTCTGACTAAAATGTAGCACAGATTATTCCGAAGGAATGGCTTTGCCACTAATCTGTGTTACGGTAATTGAGAATATGAATTAAAAACAAATCTCTTATCTCTGATCATTTTCAAATTTTTAACTTTTTAGTCAGCCCCATTAGAGAGAGGTCAATTTATTTTGGACAGATATGAAGAAGTATATATTTGCCTGACTAATAAATTTGAAATTTGAATCGTATTCTCAACCAAAACATCATACTTCTGTAAATTCAAACTATTATTCAAAAAGGGAAAAATGGAAACAAAGAAAGTTTACCTTAAACAGATAAAGGGATTAACATTCGCAGCAAAAGGGGAGTCAAATCACTGGATTACAATGGATGGCCCTGAAAAATTAGGTGGAAGTGACGCCGGTGTAAGACCGAAAGAACTTATTTTAATTGGACTAGCTGGATGCACAGCAAGTGATGTTGTAAGCATTCTTCAAAAGAAACGAATCAACTTAACAGATTTCGAGATTAACATAACGGCACAACAAACTGAAGAGCATCCGAAGGTTTTTGCTGATGTCGATCTGGAATATGTTTTTTATGGAAAAGGAATACAACCGAAGGATGTTGAAAGAGCAATTGAACTTTCAACGGAAACTTATTGCGGTGTTTCAGCTATGCTGAAAAAAGCGATGACGATAAATCATACTTACAGAATAGTTGAAGAGAATTAGTTTTACTAATCGTTATACAATTGGCAGTTTGGTCTGATGATTGATTGAATGGATGATTGACTGAATGTTTGAGTGAAACCATGGTAAAAGAATTTATGCTAACAGCCTTATATTATTGTATACGACCATCAGAGGAAATTTAGTGCTTAGTTTGTTTGTCTTTAGTTTTTATTAATTAGTTGTGGTCAATAGTTTGTTTCTTGTAAAAAAACAAAATAACTGAAACAAGTAACTGAAAAACTAAAACCATTAACTAAGCAACTAATAACAAAAATAATCTTAATCAATTCGCTGCGGTGAAAGGCAAAGTATTTTTAAATATACTATTCAGCCAGTCATAAGAAACTGATCTATGTGTTAACTCTTCTGATATAATCCGATACTGTTTCCATCCGGATCGGAAATCACAGCATACCAGCCCATTGCCGGGATTGTGGTTTTTCCTCTTTTGATGTGTCCTCCGGCAGCTTTTGTTTTCTCTAAAACCTGCTCAAGATTATCAACAGTTACATGGAAAATTGTGCAGTCACCTGTAGCTACCGATTCAACTTTTCTTAATCCTGCCATAATCCCTTGATGGTTGTTAAAAAGTAGATAACCATTACCAAACGGTTTGAAGTCCCAGTCTAAAACTTTCTTAAAGAATTCTGATGAGCGATTAACATCTGTTGATGGAATCTCTATGTGTGAAATAAGTGGATTCGGCATAAAAACTTCCTTAATTTTCTTTTAGTATAAATTGAATTATTAACTTCCCTGTGTAAAAATAAAAATATATTCTTCAACCAGAAAACATTTTTTATTGATGGAAAAAATTCTACCCAACAAAGTATTTTATGATGAATTGGCTTCTGATTACGATAATATGATCTCGTTTGAGAAGGCAGTTGAGAAGAAGAAAAATCTGCTTAAAAATTTTGTAACTGATGAAATGAAATCTGCTGCTGATATCGGATGCGGAAGTGGAGTGGATTCAACATCTCTTTCTTCATTAGGATTGAAAGTAACTTCGTTCGATCCTTCAATTGAAATGCTGAAAGCTTCTAAAGCAAACGCAGAAAAAGCGAATGTTGAAATAGATTTTCAAAATTGCCCGGCTGATAATATCCCAGGAGAATTTGATAAAAATTTCGATCTGGTTGTTTCGTTAGGGAATACATTTGCAAATATTCCCGAAGAAAAATTTTATGCATCGTTAAAAAGGTGTTATGATATCTTAAAACCGAATGGTCAACTGATGATTCAGGTTTTGAATTACGAAAAGATATTGGCAGAGAAGCAGCGGATCGTGAACATCACTGAAGCAGCCGATAAATACTTTATTCGCTTCTATGATTTTCTAAATGAGCAAATCCTTTTTAATATTTTAACTTTCAACAAGGCAAATCCTTCTGAATGTAAGCTTATCTCTACAAAGATTTATCCCTACTCATCGGTAAACTTTAAATCAGAATTGAAGAAAGCAGGGTTTAGCTCTATTAAGTTTTACTCTAATTTTGAATTGTCAGCATTCAGCCAGGAGCAATCTAAAGACCTTATTGTTCTTGCTCTTAAAAAGTAGTCAGCTTTTTTCAAAATCGTATGCTATTGGTTTATTGCCAAAACTATCTCTGGCAATATGGTGAACTTGGCACTGCTTTTTATGCAAGAATAAAATTTTCTTTTTAAGAATTTACCAGCGGATAAAATTCAAAAAATTCAATAACTCTTGCTTTAAACTCCTATTTTCACTAAATTTTCAAGGGCTTAAATTAAAATGGATATTACTTTTAATTAAGTTATTATCCTGATAGTTAAAGTGAGGGCATAACTTCTTGAAACCAACAAATAAATTTAATTTATATAGGAGGCAAAGCAATGAGTAAAATTATTTCCATTCTCTTATTATCTGCGATATTTATCTTTTTCGGTTGCGGTAAAGGTGGCGACCAACCAAATGAAAAACAAAAATCTGAAGAAAAAACCGGTATAAAGAGTCTGGATGATTTCGTTGATAAAGCGAAGGAAGTCCAGAAAAGCATGGAAGAAGGTAAGAAATATGAGGTTGTAGATTTCAGGGAGTTAAAAGCATTACTGCCGGAAAATTTGGGTGACTTAAAAAGAACAAATGCTGAGGGAGAAAAAAGTGGCGCGATGGGCTTCACAATTTCAAAAGCTGAAGCAGATTATAGCAATGAAGATTATTCTCAACGCATAGATATTGAAATTACTGATATGACGGGTGCGAGCGGTTTTGCCGGTTTAGCAGCCTGGGGCTGGGCTATGGCAGATATCGATAAAGAAACTGAGAACGGTTATGAAAAAACCACCAAGTACAAAGGGCATAAAGCATTTGAGAAATATAACAACCAGGATCAGTATGGCAGCATTGAAGTATTAGTATCAGGCAGATTCATGCTTTCTGTAAATGGTAATAATGTCCCGATGCCAGTGATTAAATCTGCTGCTGATCAAATAGATATTGGCAAGCTTGAAGCAATGAAAGAAGTCAATCCAATTTCTGAATGAAAAATTAATAGCTTTCAATTTCATCAATAATAAAAGGAGTAGCTTATGAACCTTGTAGAACGAGCAAAAAACATCATCGTAACTCCTAAAACAGAGTGGGATGCGGTTGCTGCGGAAGAACCTAATATTCAACAAATTCTTTTAGGTTATGTACTTCCTCTTGCACTAATACCAACCATCGCAGTCATAATTGGGTGGGGAACAATCGGCATATTTGGATTTACCTCTTTCACCTACGGCATTGCCATGGGACTTGTTCAATTGATAACTGCTTTTCTTTCTGTACTCATTACCGGCTTTGTTGTTGACGCACTGGCGCCAAGCTTTGGCTCAGCAAAGAATATGGGCAGAGCAGTCCAGCTTGTTGCTTATTCGATGACACCAGTTTGGATTGCCGGAATATTAAATATATTACCAACTATCGGATGGCTCGCAGGGCTATTAGGTTTGTATGGATTATATCTGATGTACCTTGGTCTTGCACCGCTAATGAAAACTCCGGAAGATAAAAAAGTTGGTTACCTTGTAGTAAGCATTATAATACTAATTGTTGTTTACTTTGTAATTATTGCAATACTGACTGCAATACTTATGGCAATATTTGGATTGAGCATGTTTTCAGCTATGTCTTACTAAAAAATATTTTTAACTTTTAGAGCCTGCCTGCTAATACGGGCAGGCTTTTTTTATCGGTAATTTTACTTTTTTAATTTAAATTATAAAAATGAAATACTTGTCGGATGAAATAAATAGTGAAATTGTATCTATTGTAGAACAGGAATTCGATACTGTTTTAATTGACAACGTTGACAGATTTATTAATTTTTTTAATACTCTTGCAGAACTTAGAGAAGCGTTCCCCGATTATGATGAGAAAATGATGATTCTTAACACGGAAAACGCTAAAAAGATATGCGATAGTATTAATATTCAAATCGATAATCATTTTCAGAGGAATGAATCTTTAACTTTTGAGAATCTATTTCCTGATTTAGAAGTTCAGCTGGATAATTTATTATCGCAGTTGGAACCATCAATTAAAGTTGAACAGTCTGAGGAAAGATTTAAACACTTAGTCGATGATAAAAATATTATTCTATTCTTAAAAAAAATTAAAATCACCACATTCAAATCTCAGCAATTAATTCTGAGATTAATAAATCCGCTCCTGATAAAAGTCAAAAAGCAACCCATTAAGATTAAATATTGGGATCAAAAGATACCCTTAAGGAATGTTGGATTTTATTTCCTTCGCAATAAACTTTTAAAAAATCTTTCTTCTGTTTATCACGACATATTCAAATTGCTAAGTGAGAAATCAGTAGCTTTCTGGAAATATGATGAAAGTTACGATGAAGAATATATATTAAATTTTAGTAAGGGAAGTAGTTCCGAATTGGTGGTAAATTCGGTTGAAAATCCGGAAACAATAATAGCTAATCTTGAATTATTAAAAGAAGAAATAAAAAGAAGAACATTAACAGCAATTAAGGAATGTATTCAAGAATTTTATAATAATATTGAAAAAGTCGGTACAATTGAGATTAGTAAATCCAGATTCGATAATAAAAAAATTGCAAAACAGCTTGATGTTGAAAAAATTCAATTTAATAAAACTATCAAAGAATGGGATAACACTCTATATGCACTTGGTGAAGATTGGGAACTTAACTATGACCTTCATTCAGTTCGTTATTCAGCCATCGAAGTTTTTTTCAAGTTTGAAAAATCGCTCTCGATAAAAAATAAAATACAAGTATATCCTCAATACAATGAGATTTCAATTGCACTCAATTTTATTTTAGACAAGATCACTCAGCCTACTTCTAATTTGCAGGATTTGGAACGCTTAATTGCATACTCAAAGGAAAATTTGCAAAAAGTTCTACTCTCTTCTGTGATACCTAATTTAATCAATTCGATGTCCGATTTAAGATTAGAAGAAATGATAGATGAAGCAGCGTTGGAAGTTAAAAGTCAAATCGAATCAATTACTGAAAAGCGGGCATTTGTAAAAACCAATACCTATGATAAAAAAATTAAATCATCCGATATATTAGAAATTCATCCACGCGAACTTGTTTACTTTAATGCATTACCAAGATTCTTAACATCTTTAGAGAAGATTAAAGAAGATAGTATTGTTGATCTGAAAAATATTCAATCGGAACTTATCAACTTGGGGGATATGGCTGATTTTGGACTGGAATCAGCAATCACTGCTGCAAATACAGAAAATTTATCTGAATCGGATGTTAAAGAAATAGCCTTCGAAGGAATAAAGGTAAGTGTTGATAAGAAGGAGAAATTAAGGAACTCATTTGATCAACTATATACTAATTTAATTGAAACTTTACGGAGCTCAATTTCAGAATACAATAAAGAGATGTACAGTTTCACACAAAATTCAAAAATTTCTGAAATCCGAATTCAGTTGGCCAAGGTAAAAGTAAAATTAAAAGCCAGAGAAGCCAGAGACAAGTTCTTTGTATCAGTAAAAAATTTCATTCCGGTTGTCTTTGAAAGATCAAAGAAATACTACAAAGAAGGATCCAGGTTTTATATTAAAACACGTAAGCAGTTTGGACTAACTGAGTATAAAGAGTCAATAACATCTGAGATTTCTGATTTCTTATCTAAAGCTAATAGTTCTGTAGAAAAGCTGCCTTACATTTATCGTAGATTATTCCAACTTGCCCCTCTGGAAAATGACAGGCTTTATATTTCGAGAGAAGCAGAGGAAAATCAACTGGAAATAGCTTATAATAGCTGGTTGAATGGAGGATATTCGCCGGTAATTATTTCTGCTGAAAAGGGGGGTGGTATAACTTCTTTCCTGAATATGTTTGTTAGCAGATTAGAAAATAAAAATAAAGTAAAACGGTTGAGTATTAAACCTTCGGTCTCTAACGGGCAAGATTTGCTTAA
>DATIJX010000124.1:0-7063 GCA_035478175.1 Ignavibacteriaceae bacterium | reverse complement strand
GTCAAAGGAAGGAATCATTTTAGCAAATAATGGAAAGAGAGGTCCTCCAATTTTTTCAACCATTGAAAACGTTGTTGTCCCATTAGCATTTTTTGTCAACGCGTAAACCCGTTTACCCATCGCATCACCCCACACTAATCGTTTTTCGGGTTCAAATTCTTTCACCTTTAGATTGAATGTTCGTTTTGTATCGAGCGTGGATTTTAATTTAATCTTTTCACCCAAAGTAATGTTTCCTTCGATTGAAGTTACTGTTGAATTCCATCTTGGATAGTCGGATGCTTTGGTTAACAAAGTCCAAAGAATTGATGTGTCTGCATTAATGTCAATACCTATCGAAGTTTGACGGCTGAAAGTTGTTTTTGTTGTTGTTGCTTTTCCCTGCCCGACTTCGTCATTCAGGCGGGCGTTTTGAGCCATTGCTGTTGTTGGCATAATCTGTTATTGCTGTAAAAGATTGTGATTAAAATATTTTTTTATTCTTTTTTGACGATTTGGCGGAACAAAACGATAGGGTTACTCGGAATTATTTTCTAAATATTTTTCCATCACCCTTCTATTGTGCTCTAAATGATGCAGCTGCAGCTCAGATGCTTTTGATTTAAAAGGATCGATATCTCTTAAAATTTGCATTCTTAAGTCGAACAAATGTTCTTTATCTCCTTTTTCTGCTTCCTTTACTAAATCAATTTTCATTAACTCTTCCTGAGTATTTTGTTTAGGATTAAAGATACCATTCAATTCTGAACATTGATGACATACTCCTTCTTTATTTATCAAAGCACATTTTCCCTCAAAAATGTTTATCATTTTCGATCTTCCGGTATGAAGATAATATTTCACCATCGCCTCTGTTGTATTTAAAATGACAGCTATTTCACTCACCTTAAATTCATATACCTCTTTTAAAAATACACAGAGCTGTTGTTCCAAAGGCAAAGACTTTGATATGCAAGTAAAGCAAAAAGCAATATGCTCTTTAGCCTCATAAAGTCCATTTGGAGAAGTAGTCCTGATATGCATCGCCTCCTGAAAAAATTCTTTGTTGGTCAAAGCAGCTTCCTTTGTTATATCCGTTACATTTTCTACCCAGCGTCTCTGAGCTCTTAAATTATCCTTTGCAATGTTAGATGCGATTGTGAACAACCAGGTCTTTAAAGTTGATTCGCCTCTGAATGTGTGCAATTTATCAAGAGCTTTGATATAAGTGTCGTGCACAATGTCTTCAGCATCATCAACACTTGCCGTAATTCTTAAAATGTAAGATTTTAATTGTCCTGCTATGCCTTCAAATTCCTGGTTGAAAAATTCTGCTGTCATAGTTTTGTTTTCTGTTATTTACAAATTTGTCATAGCATTATTGGTAATATAATTGTTTACAAGTCATAATATGATAACCCCCAAAAACAGGATTATGCGAATAGAAAATAATAAAATTAATCTCTTCGGGGAATTTCTTTAAAAACCAAGCTTATATCAAAGTCACAATTTGTCTTTTATTAATAAAATAAAAAAGCCGCAGTATTTTTACCACGGCTTTGAATTTAATTATTGATGGAGAGTTTACTTCTTCCCAAACAATCCGCCAAGTATATCCATTCCTTTGCTCATCAAATCACCTTCGGGAACTTTACCATCAGGGGTTAATTTATCAACTGCTTGAGGAAGTAAATTTGATAATTGTGATGTTACTTCATTGGTACTTATTCCAAGTTTTGATGCGATGTTTTTAATTTGATCTGAACCCAAAACACTTTGAATTTGATCCTGAGAAACAGGAAGATTTTTGCCGGTACTTACCCATGATCCAATAACATCACCCAACCCTTTTGATGTGAACTTACTGATTAAACCATTTAATCCACCGCTTTGTCCACCAATAAGATTCATTACGGTTGACATAAGATCATCTTTTTTATCTCCGCTCCCAAGTGTTGATTTAATTGTGTTTAGTATATCCATTTTTTTACCTTTCTTATAATAGTGATATATGTTTGATTAAAGATATTAAATTTCATTACAACTTAAAATAATCAATGCTGAAGGATTATTACTTAGCAATAAGCCTACTGTAAAGCAGGATAAATAATATTATTCCGATTTTTCTTTCTTCTCATCAATAATTTTGTTCAGTCTCATAAGCGATATCAATGTAATTATTATCCCCACAATTAAAGACACAATAATTCCAATAACTTGATTCATCCGAGATATTCAATCAATAATTTTCCAGAGATTCCTAAATATTAACAGAGATGTAAAAACAAAAATATATTCATAAATAATAATTTTATATAATCTCGTGATTCGCCTTTACGATAATCCTATTTACAGATCGCTGCTTAACTTTGTGTTGGATTAAAAATCAAACAAATCACCAAGAAAGGATTTTCTTTTATTCTTATTATATCCTTGTGATCTATACTTATCATCATCATCATCTCTATAATTAGTATTAGTGTTTCTTTCTTTCTGTCTGAAATTATCTTCAACATTTGCCGATTTTTCAACAAGCTTATCAAGCTCCCCTCTATCCAGCCAAATCCCTCTGCACTTGGGGCAGTAATCGATTTCTATCCCCTGTTTTTCACTTAATAATAAATCTACTTTACACACTGGGCATAACATGTTTATACTCCTTTTTGTTTTTTAAATAATGAAATCAAAATTGAGGTGCCAATTATGGATACAATTATTATTAGAGACCAGCTAATCGGGAATTTTCCGCCGAAAGCGTCATTTAACCATGCCATCTTTAATCCAACAAACACAAGCACTATTCCTAGTCCATATTTTAGATAGCGGAATTTATGAATTACCCCGGCAAGCATAAAATACATTGCACGTAAGCCAAGAATTGCAAAAACGTTAGAAGTAAAAACAATTAACGGCTCTTTAGTAATTGCAAAGATTGCAGGAACGGAATCAACTGCAAAAATAATATCTGATACTTCGATGAAAAGCAGCGCGACCATCAATGGAGTAGCATATAAAACTCCTTCTTTACGTATAAAGAATTTTTGTCCTTCAAAAGTGGATGTAACGGGAAAGAACTTTTTAAACAATTTTATAACGGGATTTTTCTCCGGATCAATCGGTTTTTCAGGTGCGAAGATAATCTTAAACCCTGTTAGAATAAGAAACACCCCAAAGAAAATAACGATCCATTGATACTGAAGTAGAATGGAACCCATAGCAATAAATATTATACGAAATATTAGTGCTCCGAGAATTCCAAAGAATAATACTCTGTGCTGATATTTTAGTGGTATTGCAAAAAAACTGAAGACTACCACAAACACAAATATATTGTCTACCGCTAAAGTTTTCTCAACTATATACCCGGTTAAAAATTCCAGTCCAACTTGATTGGCTGCGGCATTGCCATCAAAACCAGGAATTGCAAGAAGCCGTGCATCGTTTTCAAACTTCCAACCGGCATATTTAAAGAATAGAAAGTTGAAAATAAGTGCTAGCGAAATCCAAACGATACTCCAGGTTAAAGACTCCTTGAAAGTTACTTCGTGAGCTTCCCGGTGAAACACGCCTAAATCCAGGGCAAGCATCATTAAAACAAATGCTGTAAATCCGACATAAAATAGCCAATAATCAGCAAATGGGAACAGTATTATATTTTCCATAATTAAGTTCTCTTTTAGGATAATTTATTAAAATGCAATCACAAGTTTTGCTGGTAAGACATTGCTTCATTAAAAAATCATTTTCTCAGAAGCTTTTCCTCCATCTTAAGTATTTGTTCCTTTAAAAGTTTAATATCGTTTTTCAATTCTTCCTTCTCATCTTGAATGATATCCTCTATTTTCTCTATTCCTTCTTTGCTTGTTTTTTGCTGAACTTCAGCCATTGTATTTACCACAATCGCAATAAAAATGTTAAGCGTTGTATAAGACGCAAGCAGAATAAATAGAATGAAGTATATATAAGCCAGAGGAAATTCCTTCATAATTTCTCTGGATATTTCAACCCATCCCTCAAGTGTCATTATCTGGAATAATGAAAACATAGAAGCCCCAAGATTACCGAACCACTCCGGATATGCAGCACCAAAAAGCTTTGTTCCAATTACTGAGAAAACATAAAATACTAAAGCCAGTAGCACAAAGATCCATACTAGGCTTGGAAGCGAATGAAATAATGATTCAACAATGAATCTTAGCTTTGGTACATTTTTAATTAATCTAAGCGAACGGAAAATTCTTAATGACCGCAAAACTGCGAAAACTCCGGAAGCCGGCAGTAAAGCAATTGCCACAATTGAAAAATCAAAAACATTCCAGCCGCTTTTAAAGAAACCAAATCCATATGCATAAAGCTTCAATAAAATTTCTATCACAAATATTGCAAGTATAATTTTATCTATAAACAGGAGAACATTTCCAAACGAGTTCATTATAGCACTGGAAGTTTCCATGCCAATAGTTATGGAATTAAAAATTATTAAAGCGATTATGAAATTTTGTACTGAAGTCTTTTCTACAAATTGTTTTACTTTTTCTCTGCTCATAAATTTTAAATTGTTAATAGTGGAGACAAAATTAAGTGATTTAAGGCGTCCACACAATCAGGATTTGTGGATTATCGTCAACGTATTCTTCAATTATTACGGGCGTTTAAGTATTTTTCATTATTGAGTTAATATATTTTTCTAAATAAAAAATGGATACAAAAATGAGTTTTAATATTAACTGGACAAAAATTGATGAAGCCCCGCTACTGGCAAGTTATTTTTTGCTTCCCATCCTTAAATCATATACAAAAGGAACGGGAATTGAATTTGTAGAAAAAGATATTTCACTCGCGGGGAGAATAATCGCAAACTTTCCGGATAATCTAACCGAACAACAAAAAATCCCTGATTATTTAAGTGAGCTTGGACAGCTAACACAAAATACCGATGCTAATATTATCAAGCTTCCAAACATTAGTGCCTCAATTCCACAGCTTAAAGCAGCAATAAAAGAGTTACAGGATAAAGGATTTAAAATTCCTGATTACCCCGAAGAACCAAAAACCGGGGAAGAAAAAAAATTACAAGAAAGATTTGCAAAAGTGCTTGGCTCTGCTGTTAATCCTGTTCTTAGAGAAGGTAATTCAGATCGTCGGGCAGCAGCTTCTGTTAAAAAGTTTGCGCAGAAACATCCCCACAAAATGATGAAAACCTGGCCCGAGACGGGCTCCAAATGCCGTGTTGCTCATATGAAGCAAAAGGATTTTTACGGCTCTGAAAAGTCAATGACCATGGATAAAGACGATGTTGTAAAAATTGAATTCGTTGATGCAAATGGAAGCGCTACAATCTTAAAAGAAAATCTTAAACTTCTTAAAGGCGAAGTGATAGACAGTGCGGTAATGAATGTTAAAGAGCTGAGAAAATTCTTTGCGGAGCAGATTGAAGAAGCGAAGAAAGATGGTCTGCTTCTTTCACTTCATCTTAAAGCAACGATGATGAAAATTTCCGATCCTATAATGTTTGGACACGCTGTTTCTGTTTATTATAAAGATGCTCTCGAAAAACACGCAGATACTTTAAAGCAAATCGGCGCAAATGTAAATAACGGTTTGATGGATGTTCTTGAGAAACTAAAAAAGCTTCCGGATGAAAAAAGAAAAGAAATTGAAAACGATATAAATAGAGTTTATGAATCTCGACCCGAACTAGCAATGATTGATTCAAGAATCGGCAAGACAAATCTTCACGTTCCAAATGATGTGATAGTTGATGCATCAATGCCAAACATAGTTAGAGATGGCGGAAAGATGTGGAACAATAAGGATCAACTTCAGGATTGCATTGCTATGATTCCCGACCGCAGTTATGCAACTATGTACCAGGCAATTATCGAAGATGCTAAAGCAAAAGGTCAGTTCGATCCCGCAACTATGGGTGCTGTTTCAAACGTGGGTTTGATGGCAAAGAAAGCCGAAGAGTACGGCTCACACGATAAAACATTTGAAGCTAAGGGTGATGGTGTTATCCGCGTAATTAACTCGGCAGGAAAAACCTTGCTTGAACAGCAAGTCGAAATGGGTGACATTTTCCGAATGTGCCAGACAAAAGATGAAGCAATAAAAGATTGGGTTAAACTTGCAATTAACAGAGCAAAAGCATCTTCATCACCAGCAATTTTCTGGCTGGATGAAAACAGAGCACACGACAGAGAAATTATTGTAAAAGTTAAAAAGTATTTACCCGATTATGACACAACAGGAATAGAAATAAAAATTCTTAAACCTGTTGATGCGATGAAATATACTCTTGAAAGAACAAGGAAAGGATTGAATACAATTTCTGTGACAGGAAACGTTTTAAGAGATTATTTAACTGATCTATTCCCAATACTTGAACTTGGCACAAGTGCACGAATGCTTTCAATTGTTCCGTTGCTTAAAGGCGGCGGATTATTTGAAACCGGTGCTGGCGGTTCTGCACCAAAGCATGTCGAACAACTTCTGAAAGAAAATCATTTAAGATGGGATTCGCTCGGTGAGTACTGCGCACTCGTTCCATCACTAGAGATGGTTTATGAAAAATCAAAGAACGAGAAAGCAAAAGTTTTAGCCGAAACTCTTGATAAAGCTGTTCTGAAGTATCTTGAAAACGGCAGAATGCCATCACGCAAAGCGGGGGAGATCGATAACAGAGGAAGCTCATTCTATCTTGCACTTTACTGGGCTGAAGCATTGGCAAATCAAAGTGAAGATGCAGAATTAAAATCTCGCTTTGAAAAAATTTATAAAGAGCTATCTGCAAACGAAGTAAAAATTGTAAATGATTTAATTTCTGTACAGAAAAAACCTGCTGACATTGGCGGCTACTTTATGCCTGATGATAAAAAAGCTTTTGCGGTTATGCGTCCCAGCACAGCGTTTAATAAGATAATTGATGAGATGTAGAAAACCAGCAAATCACTCAGAAAGAATATAAGCGAACATAAGCGGGGCTAATATTGTGGCATAGCTTTCAATAATTAACATTGGCGTATCCTCTGATAATTTCTCCCATACTTTTTTGGCGGGAGTTGCATATAACTTAAAATTATTT
>DATIJX010000123.1:0-23241 GCA_035478175.1 Ignavibacteriaceae bacterium | reverse complement strand
TTCACCATCTTCTTTGTAATCAACAAGAGCAATCTGTACACCAACACTTTCAAGCAATGAGGAATATAAAACACTTAAATCATCGCAGTCGCCACCTTTCAAATCCAAAGTTTGTTTTGGAAATTGAACATACTCGGCTGTTGCCCTTGGATCTGATACGTACACTATCAGCTTAGCAAACTCATTAAAAATAATCTGAGCCTTATGGAATGGTAATAAAGGAGAAGGTATTGTATCAAGAAAAGATTTATTCCGGCTTAAAATATTTTTCGAATAGTTCATCGAAAATTCCATATCCTTTTTAATAAAGTAACGAAGATTTGCAACATTTCCATCCCAGCTGTTTATACTATTAATTAATGTGGCTTTTTGCAGCTGGGCATCGGGTTCAGTCGAGGATGCAGTAACATAGAAATCGGCATAGGATAAGGTTGCTTTATCAATCACATATTTATCCGGGATGATGAGATAAAAAGGAACTTTAGCTGTATCTCCCGGCGCAAGCGTCTGAGGTGGTGATTGTATTTTATCAGCAGTAATACCTTCTATTTTCACCGAAGGTATTACGCTAACAGTTTTATCAGAAATATTAACAACTCTTCCATAGGCAAAAGGCTGCTCAACATATTTATCGTAAAATGTTGGATAGATATCCCTGACTATCTCAACATCAATTAACTCAACTTGCTTCTCAGGTGTGCCGCTGATATTTAGTGCCATACTGAGCACAATTTTATCAAAGCTGTACCTATTATTAATTATGTTATGAATTCCTTCTTCATAAAATTTTGAGAAGCTTGCATCAGTATTTCTCTCAGAAAAATATTTTACTCCGCTGAGGAGAATTTCAAACAGGTTTGTCCTGTAGCCAACAGCAGGTATCAGTCCTGCAATGTATGGTTCCTGGTAGTAATCGTGAAAGGCGGTTAACCCATAGGTGAAACCTTTTGTGTAACCGGTAGCGCTTACCTGGAATGAATTCGAAGTCTCATATAACAGGTGAAAATTAAAAAAATCTGCGGGCATATAACTTGCCATCAGAAGAGCACCTCTCTTCTGATCCATTTCAAATCCCTGGAATTCCTCAATAGTTAAGTCATCCTTAATATTAATGAGATTAATTGACGAAACTCTGAATTGAAAATTTTTATTCAGGATATAATCTAACCCGAGATCAACATTCCATATACTGGCTGACTCATTTAAGTTCTCACGTACAAGATAAAGAGTATCACCATAAATCGGTTTGACAATTTGCTGATTAAAATCCTGACTGAAAAAACGTACTGCTAAACCTGCATTAAATTGTTCATCAAATTTGTATGAATAACCAAGTCCAAAAAGTTCTTTGTAGTTATAATTAGCTTCGAGCGATTGTGTTGTTGTATCATTAATTATTATTGATTCACCTGTTGCAAATAGAAATTCTTTTTGATAGCCGGGTGTATATCTTGCTGACAATGAATGATTGCCAAGCTTTTTAGCAATTGCAAGAAGGTAAAGACTGGAGTTGACACTGCCTGAAAACTCAGCACCATATTGAAGCGATATTCCCCAGTCCTTTATTCCAAAATAGTTTGAAGAATTACTTTCGTAGTTATAGAACGGGATTGTAACCGATTCCTGCAGTCCCCAATATCCGGCTAACCCGAAAGAACTCTGCGGCAATATTTTTAAGTTCAAAGCCATAACTGATAATAAAATTAAAAATATTTTTCTCAAGGAATATCTATAACTATACTGTGAATACTTTGTGATGAAACCAACAAATCATTATTGACATTGCCGTGATATCCTTCAAAACTTCTGATAAATGTAAAAACAATTTTTTCAAATCTATCCAGTGGAAGCTGATTCAGATACCTGCCTGGAATTTTCAGTTCGCCATCATCAGGTGTTTTCATCCGATAAACAGGAATGGACTGCAGCTGACCGGGTCGCATCAGACCAATAATAACGAAAACTTTTTTCTCTCCCATTCCATTCCAACTCAAATTTGCCTCAAGATTTTTATTGATTTTACTTCCGGTTAAACTTACAATTCCGTTTATCTGATTTGGTGTTGGAATATTAAACGAAATATTTTCTCCCGGTAAAAAGGGATCAAATTCAAAACTCACATTAGAATTATAGTTAAAATAAAAAGGATCAGGATAGCCACCGAAGATATTATACAACAGATATTTATTACCAACCAGAGTATCCTTTGGAATTCCACCTTCTCTAAATCTGATTCTATACGGCACTATATGCGCTTCTGTTCCATTAAATTTGATTGTTCCGGGTACAACTGTTTTATAAGCAAGTAATCTTCCATCCGAATATTTTATTGGTTTTGATTTATCAAAAAACATTGCTTGCGCAAGAGAGAATTCGCTGGTTCTGTTTTCAGTAGTGATTTTAATCCCGCTTACTGAAATGAGGTTAGTTACGCCAGTTAAATCTTGTGTAATGCCAGATGTATCTGAACCACTGAAAGAAGGGTTATCAAGATCTTTATTAAGCAGTTCAACTTCAAATTCATCGGTTGTATCGTCAACCAGTTGTGTAGGTGCGGGCTTATCACAGCTAACCAGGATGAATACACTTGCTGAAATAATCAAATATGTTAAAAGTTTTTTCATTGCAGTTAAAAATTATGTTTGTAAATCTTCATTATCAATTCTATAATCACTAAAAATATCTTCCCTTCTTAAATAAATCTCCCCCTCCCGCGTTAAAAGGAGGGGGATGTGGAGAGGACGTGTGCAGGGAAGCTCAATTCCTCTTAATCAAATTATGGATGAACAAAGTATGGTATACCCCAGGATTCGCTTTCAACCGGCGTTGCATCGTCAGTTATTACCTGCTTTGGCAGCGCATTTATGATTGCGTGATAAAATCCTGGCCACTGATGCGTAACGAATGTCTGCTCATAAACTTTATCCCAGCCATTGCCATTTGGAGTTGAAGAAACCAGATCGAATAATCTCTTAGCTCTGTGCTTAATCCATCTGTTAGCGCCCCAGGTAAGAGAAACAAAATCTTCTTCTTCAAATGCGCTGTAAAGTTCAACTCTTATAGTTGCTGAGTCGCCGCGTGCGAGAATTGGAATATTGTGCCACCATCCCCAACCTCTTTTCAGATAGTAATCATTCGGTGAATCTATCATCAGTGTATCGCCGTTTGGTAAAAATATGGTTGTTTTCGTAATATCAATGTTCGGGCTTTGCGTTCCACCTTCAGGAAGTGAAATTGCTGCTAACACCCAATTCCTGCGGGGATATGGTGTGTTGCCGATTTTTTTGAATATCAGATTGCGTGTTACAATAGATGTGAAAGGTTTTTTAATTAAAGTGTCAGGTTTAATAGCACCCGAATCATAAGAGGCAGCAATTAATAATAATCCTTCAAATGTTTTAGTAAGTGTTCCATAAGCAATAGTATCCTGAAAATCTATGCTCAGTGTCCTGTTGATTAATCGCATCTTCTGACCAACACGGAATGGATAAATCTCTGCACTTACTTTGCCTAAATAGTCCATTACACCTTCTTCATCATAATTATAATCGAATGAAGTAAGCGAAGAATCCTCATCAACAATTTTTTCTAATGCTGCTCTATCAGTAGTCGGTTCATTATCGCCCGGATCAACTACCATTTCATCCTGGCAGCGGACGAATAGCGCAAACATTGCAAGTGCAAAGAATGCCAGAATGTAGCGCGAAAGTTTGTTTTGTTTTTTCATTTCAGAACTCCTTAAAAGTGATTGGTAAATGATTATTTATTTTCCCGGTTCCTCTCATTATCTGGACTTTCATATCAAACAATTATGCCAATGATTCATCATTTATTAACTCATTGATTTTGAAGGAATTAACGAAACTAAGAGCTTTGCGGATACGCATGGAAAGTGGTAAAGAATGCATGAATTCCTATCTTCATGCAGACTTAAAGAAGTTTAAAAATTCTTATTTTGATTGGAAGGGAGTAATAAAAAAGGCGACCTTCCGATCGCATAATACTCTATTTGTAAATTAGGAGTATAATCCTGAGGAGTAATGATCATGGTTCTATTGATGATAGGCCAAGGAAAGTTACAATTCAATCATTCCATTTACTTTTCAATTATCAAAAACTCAGAGTAAGATATTTCAAAAATAACCTATCCATTACTGTTTGTATTTTTATAAAGAATATGGCATAGATAGTTTATTAAGTAGGATACGCAGTGAAACACTGGCACCATGAATTTTAAATAAGCTAATGATTTGAATTAAGATAATTTTACTATGCAAACAAAAAGGCGTATCTCACCTGTGTGAGAACAATGTTTACCGATTTGTTTGTATTTATGGGCAGTAGTGTTACTGCACTACTGCTCAGTTTTGATTACAGGCGGAGCTCTTTCCATAAATTACCTCCTTTCTATCTTTTGATTTTTAGTATTACTGCCTGAGAGTATTCATCTCCGACAGCATAGATTATGTCACCTTTAATTCCAACTGATTTGTATGAACCATAACTTAAATTAGGTGGTTCATAATTTGTTTCCCAGGAAAGACCATTGTAGTGCACAAGATCACCAAAAGCACCTACACCTATAACATCATTAATGTTATTTCCTCTGATGGAAGTTGTCGCAAATGTAGTTATATCTGTTGCATTGTTTACCCACAATTCATCAATTAATAATCTCTTCTGATATATTCCTGCTCCTGCCACATAGTATTGTCTATTAGATATAAACCATGTTGTTAACAATGGCCACATCTGCGAACTTGGCGGTATATTGATCACAACATTATCCTTTATTAAAAGTATTTCTTTCTCCAAGCTTGTTCCATAATTCGAAGCCACAGCAAGTACCTCCCACTCACCTGTTTTTTCATTATAATCTCCCCAGATATCATTTATGTTCAAATCCGTTCCGCTTTCTATCCGGCTCCACCCGGTTCCATAAAAATGATATAATGCTCCATTTCTACCCACGCAATAGATATTATTTGCATCTGTCCCCCATATTTTGAGTACCTGTCCATTAAAGGTTATACTCGTCATAAAAAAAGCTCTGGACAAATAATCACTGCCATTGTATTGCAACAAGTTAGCATAACTGCAAAACCAAACATCATTTTCAGTAAATGCAAATACTGTCTGCAATGGTCCATATACTAAATATCCACCATAGTCATAGTAGGGTATTCTTTTCAGTTCCCATTGGCTTCCATCCCAGTGCACTGCGTTGTAGGTCGTATAACCGTTCTGGCTTGTATCTGCAATAAGTATTTCCCCAACTGCCCAGATATTGTTTTCATTTATTATGGCAACATCGTATAGCGTGCTGCTGCCTATTGTGCCGAATGTCCAGCTTTCAAATGTAAAGTTGTGGCTGGTGGTGTCCATAGTAGTAACGCTGAGCTGGTTGCTTGAGATTCCGGACGAGCCTGAAGGTAAACCGGAATGACTGGCTATAAAACTGTAGCTCTTGTTTGGCAGAAGGGAGTCAATGTAAAGTAGTGAGTCTTGAGTATTGAGTAAAAAGATTTTAGAAAGTGAATCACCTGTTGGATTGTATTGTTTTAGCGTTAGCTCTGCAGGTAACTCTAAATCTTTCGTTGTTAACTGCAGCCAGGCTTCAGTACAGCTTGCATCATCAAGTGCAAGAGCTAACGTTGGTTTCTCACCATCTGGAGGTGGCGGCGGCGGTTCGGTTGTGTTGCAAGCTGTTATACTTAATATTATAAAAAGAAAAGAGAGAATTAGCTTGGTCTTCATAGCAGTTACCTGTTTTGTTAAAATCTTATAGCAAAATAAATAATAAAACAGCAACAGTTGAGAGATTAAAAAGAGGATTAAAAGAGATAGACTAATTTCTGGAGAGAAAATTTTAATTTTTCCCTCCGGAAATTTCTCAGAGAGAGAGAGAGAGAGAGAGAGAGAGAGAGAGAGAGAGAGAGAGAGAGAGAGAGAGAGTTAAATATCGTGCCAATAATTTTCAAGATAGTACCCCGCTTTTTTTCTCAATAGTTTATAGAGAATAACTGCGCGTAGAATTATTTCTTACTCACAGTCTGCAACGCAAAATTAAAAGCCTGTAATTCTAATTGCAACAATTGTGATAATCGGAGTGAGTAAGATTTTTAAATATATTCTCAAGAAAAAATTATCAGACCTTTTTCCGGCGACAGATTTGTTATGGCAATGCGAAGAGGATGACGTAAATATTTTCTTTGATGTAAAAATAAAAAAACCGCTCACACCTGCGTCCCCGCAGGTGTTTAATGCATAGCGGGAACGCTGGGCTGAGCAGGTGATCTTTGTATTTCTCAATTTACAAGTAAGCTCTAACCTGCGTCCATGCAGGTGATAATAGTATTATTTCTATCTTAATCCTGCCCAGCGGCGACGCTGGGCAGAGCATGTCATCTTTGTATTTCTCAATTTACAAGTAAGCCCACACCTGCGTCCACGCAGGTAAAGAGAACATACAAGGTTTCAATTATTGAGCGAGTCAGAGACTCGCTCTACAAAATTAAAAAGGCGACCTTCCGATCGCCTTTGAAATTTTTATAGATAAGATTTTATATGTTCAACATATTTAGCAGCACCACCCGGTTGATAACCAGTCTGAGCTACAAGTTGTCCGTTACCATTAATTAATAATATCGTTGGAAATCCCTGAATGCCATATTTCTGCGCAAGCTTATTATTGTATTCTTTTATTTCCTGAGTTTGTGCAATGTCCTTCGGGAAATCAAGCATAACAAGCACTAAACTTTTCTCTGCATATTCTTCAAATTCTTTTTGATCAAATACTTCCGCACTTAATCTTTTGCACCAGATACACCAATCACTCCCTGTGAAGTTCACAAGCACAGCTTTGTTTTCTTTCTTTGCCAGTTCGATTGCTTTTTCAAGATTGCCATTCCAGTTTAGGTTTCCGGTCGAAGATGATGCCTGACCGTTATTACAAGACGTAAATAATAAAATAAATAAAACAAAAAGGGCTGAAATCTGTTTCAAATTAGGTCTCCATTTTTATTTAATAATAATAGTTGCTTTCAAACAACAGTTAGATACTTATACAAAGAATAAGTTTCAAAGTATTTTTTAGTGTATTTTCAAAAAAATAATCTCTAAGATTCCTCAACAACCTCAATTTCATCAATTTCTTTTGGTTTCGGGGGACGCTCATAGAGTTGAGCCAAACCGAAATAATGTTTTGCAAGATTTTCATCGATTTGATCCCAGGTAAATCTCCATGCCCAGTTACCGCCGGTTGTGCTCGGGAAATTCATTCGCGCATCAGTTCCAAGTTTCAGAATATCCTGCAGCGGAATAATAACAATGTTCGCAACCGATGCATAAGCAACCCGAATAAGTTCAGATAAAATATCATCTCCAAAATAATTCAGATAAACCTGAGCGTGTTCGTAAATATCATTCTTGCCTTTATTCAGTTTTTCTTTTTCAAAATATGCTCGTGTTGTGTCGTTATCGTGAGTGCCTGTGTAAACAACACAGTTGGGAATAAAGTTATGCGGTAAAAACTTTGTTTCCATCTTAGTGCCGAAAGCAAACTGCAGAACTTTCATTCCCGGAAATCCAAACTGATCACGTAATGCTTCAACCGGTGGAGTTATCACGCCAAGATCTTCTGCTAGAATTGGAAGTTCGCCCAGATATTTATTTAAAGTGCTGAATAATTTTTCACCCGGTGCTTTAGTCCATTTTCCTTTTTGGGCAGTTTTTTCGCCACCGGGAATTTTCCAGTAAGCTTCAAATCCACGGAAGTGATCTATCCTGACAATATCAACCAACTCAAAGAGACTTGAAAATCTTTTTCTCCACCAGAGGAAATCATCCTTCTCCATTTCATCCCATTTATAAAGAGGGTTTCCCCAAAGCTGTCCCGTTGCACTGAAATAATCAGGAGGAACACCTGCAACAAAAGTTAACTTGCCTTCTTCATCGACAGTGAATAGTTCCTTGTTTGCCCAAAGATCTGAGCTGTCATATGCAATGAAGATGGGCATATCGCCAATGATTTTTATTCCTTTTTCATTTGCATATTCTTTCAGCGATTTCCATTGTCTGAAAAAACTAAACTGCACAAACTTTTGATATTGTATTTCATCACTTAATTTCTTCTCCCATTCAGCTAAAACTTTTTTATCTCTTTGTACAAGGCCCTTCTCCCAACTGCTCCAAACTTCACCACCGTGATAATCTTTGCAGGCCATAAACAAAGTAAAATCATACAGCCATTCTTTATGAGCTTCGCAAAATTTATTAAAATCTTTGTCGAGCCCATTTGAATTATTTTTAAAGTTGACATAAGCTTTTTTAAGGATTGATTTTTTATAATCAATAGCCTGCCCATAGTCTATTTTTTTCGGATCAGACTGTGGAGGATTTTTGATGTCCTCTTCTGAAAGAAATCCATCTTCTTTTAATTTTTCCGGACTGATTAATAATGGATTCCCGGCAAATGCAGAAAAACATTGATAAGGTGAATCACCATAACCTGTCGGACCAAGCGGAAATGTTTGCCATAAAGTTTGTCCGGCTTCTTTTAAGAAGTCAATGAACTTGTAAGCCTCGCTCCCAAGATCACCGATACCGAATTTACCAGGAAGAGAAGTTGGATGAAGAAGAATTCCGGCATTGCGTTCGAACTGCATTTAAACCTCTGAAAATTTTGAGCGGAAAAATAGCCACGTGGAGTAGAAAATAAAAAATCCCGCCTATTAGGGCGGGATCAAATTAAAATCACTATAAATAAATTACTTACCTAAGAATACAGTGAAGCCAACCATTACATCAAAATCATTAGAACCGTTTCTGTCACCTTCCGAATCTTCTGGATCCAAAGTAACCATTGTGTATCCTAAGCTAACATTAACGAGGGCGCTATTTCCAAGTTGATATTTCAAACCGCCTCTGGCGCCATATGCTAAACCACTTAGGGTTTGCTCAACTGTTCCTTCTTCATCCTCATACTCTACAGTTGAAGTATTATATCCGATTCTACCTTCAATGAATGGGAAAAGGTTACTCTGCAAATCAAAATTCCAGGCGGGTGCAAAATAAATTCCAAATGAATTAATTGAATAATCACCAAAACTATAAGAGTTGAATCGAGGAATAAGCCCTAATTCAAGACTATTGATAACAAAATAACCTATGTATGGCTCAAATGTAAACGTGGTTGCTGCGTCATCAGCGCTTTCACCATTACTAACTCCTGTAGAACTTGAGAAGCCAATACCACCTCCAAGCTCCCAAACACCTTTCTTTGCAAAATTTTGCGCTGAAAGTGAAACGCTTCCTATAACAAGGGTTAAAACCAAAAGGTAAAAGAACTTTTTCATTAGAACACTCCTAAATTGTTTATAGATAATTAGTTAAAAAAATAAAAAGAACTCCCGAGAAAATTAAACATATTCTATTAAAAACAAAATCCTCAGGTTGAAATTATAAGAAATCTACAGGAATCGTGAAAATTTATATATTTTCAAACAATTAAATGAAATTTATCCAAGTTTAGCATTTCTAAGTGTGAGTCTGGTCACGTATAATTTTGTCTGATAATTAAAGCTGCTAATCAATTTAAAAAAATTTATTAACCAGCTCACCGATTCATATCCTAAATTTTTAAATTTAAAATATCAATTAGAAATGAACATTTAAAATCACGCTGAATGTGCTTATGCCAAACGAAGTACTGCTTGGACCTTTTTCAGTTTCACCTTCAGAGGTAATCTCTGGTTCACCTAAACTTCTGAAACCAAGAGCATATTTACCACCGAGAGATAATCCTTCAGTGAAAAACCAATCAAACCCAAACTGAGCAGCAACTCCTAAACCACTTCCGGAATATTCTGTAGTTTCGGTTGCTCCTCCATCCGGAGTAAATTCATCAGTGCCGGAAAGAGAAGTTAAATTAACATTAACTCCCACATAAGGTGAAACACCATAAAGTGACATCAGATGATAGTTCGCGTCAATTCCAATTCCAAAAACGGTTGCTGACGATTCAGATAGCCCAGCCTCAGTTTCAAGGCTGCTTGAAGAGGTTCCGAAACTGAGACCTAAACCCAGTGCTATTTGATTTGTAACAAAATATCGGAAGCCTGCACCAACAAGATCGATACTCGATAAAGTTCCTTCAGGAACGCTTACTGTTCCAACATAGACTGGTTCCAAATTACTTTGAAATGGTGTATACTGAAAAACAAAAGATTTCGCACCGGCTCTTACTTCCGGTTTTGGTCCATCATAATTAGAATTCACCTGTGAAAAAAGTGTTGTGTACCCTAAAAGAAGGAATAACGCAAAGGCATAAATAGATGTCTTCATCAGAACTCTCCTAAATTGTTTATAATATTTTAAATGATAACAGCCAAAACTTTAATTTTTTTTGGCGTCATTTTAGTCAGTCGTGAGAGGTCAATTATTAAGCCAAAAATACTTTCTCAAAACAAACGATTTGCCTAATTTTGCCCCTCATTGAAAGGAATTAATGAAACTACTGAGAAATCTTTACGATTAGGTACTTCACAGGCCCCATACCCCATAAGGAACAACAGCACTTTTTCTTCTTGCTTTCGCTGAATCGTCATTCTTTCCAATACCACCGGATGCTTTGTTAACTGCACTTGTTCTACGCAAGGCTAAGAGAGCTTTTAAGTTTGGGAAAGTAACTGATGGTATCTATTTGTTGGAAAATTTTAAAAATGTAATAGGCAGGCTAAAAATACGACCAGAAAAACTCTAATAAGATGGCTATCCCTATAAGATAGCCTTGTAATTATCCGTGACTCAAAGAAATTAAAAACCTAGTTGAATACCAGCACTTAAACCCAAATTACTGAATGGAATGAATCTTGGCCCGCTACTATTCTCATCATCTGAAGTCCATTTATCTTCAAGTTTGATTACTTCTGTATTTCCATCTGTGTCAGTTACTTCTACTTCATCTGGCTTCCAATTAAAGCTAACAAAATCAATTTCTGCATTAATACTTATTTGGTCATTAATAGGAATAAGAATTCCCGCAGCGCCAGTTAAACCAAAATCAACACCGCCTTTAAAAACACCCTTAGCATTATTACCCTCGTTATCAGTTATTTCATATTCTGTTGTTGACAGTGCTACTAGTAAACCTAACTTCAAAAAAGGCTTTACATTATCCAATGGAACGCTAATAACAAAACTAGGTGCAAAGCCAAAAAATGAACCGGTAATTGTATTCTTTGCAGAATAGAGGGAAACAGCTTGTAACGTTTCTTCAAATTCGATAGGCAATTTATAAATCAGGCCCAATTCACCAGCCAGGTAAGAAGAAAAATTGTAGCCTAAAGCTCCCAAGATATTTGGCCCCTTGCCAAAGGAACCGGTGACTGCTTCGTAGTTATAAACTCCGGAATTAGAAATTATAGTATTAGTACCAATGTTCATAGAATTAAAATCCACATTATAACCTCCACCAAGCTTAACATAAATTTGAGAAAAAGATAGGCCGGTTGACAGGAACAGAATTAAGATAATGAGGAATAAAGTAACCTTTTTCATATTTGCCTCCTATTTAGTGAGTAAAAAAATAATTAGAATACCAATTAAAACTTAAATAAATATATTATTCGGAAGCAAATTTGAGTTGATAAGAAGGATCTTTATTCTGAAATATTAATTGAATTGGACTTAATTCTTGTTTTATTTTAGTCCGCATCCAAAATTCAATTTTGCAATTAAACATTTTTCTGAAAAGTTTGATTTACCTAACTTTACCCCTCAAAATAAGGAATAAATGAAACTATTAAGAAAACTTTACGACTGGGTGCTTCACTGGTCTCAGACCAAGTACGGAACTTTAGCACTATTTTTACTTGCTTTTACTGAATCATCTTTCTTTCCTATCCCACCGGACGCTTTGCTTATTGCGCTCGTACTCGGCTCAACTCAAAAAGCTTTTAAATTCGCAACTGTTTGTTTGATCGGTTCCGTTACCGGTGCTTTATTCGGATATGCAATTGGTCACTATTTGTGGTGGACACCCTCGAATGAATTCACCGGAATTGCTAATTTTTTCTTCAATAATATTCCAAGTTTCACTCCGCAGATTTTTTATGATATTCAGAAATTATATGTTGAGCATGATTTCTGGATTATCTTCACCGCAGGATTTACACCATTGCCATATAAAGTAATAACTATTTCTTCGGGTGCATTTAATATCAATCTCGTGATGTTTATTGTTGCATCAATCATAAGCCGTGGAGCCCGGTTCTTTTTGGTAGCAGCATTGATTTGGAAGTTCGGACCTCAGATAAAATTATTTATTGATAAATATTTTAACTGGCTGGCAATAGCTTTTACAGTTTTGCTGATCGGTGGTTTTGTTGCGATTAAATATCTTTTATGAAAAATCTTTAAACTTCCGTTTAATATTATTTGCCATTTGCCAAATGAATTAATATTCAAGCCTTTGACAATTATCTTTTCACTTATTACATTTCAATAAGAATTAAAGCTTAAACTGTAAAGTTTAATCACCTGGCTTAATTTAAATCGATATCATCAATTACTCGGAAAGGATTAAGCAATGAAAACATACGTAATGCTCACAAAACTCTCACCTGAATCTTCAAAACAAATGAAAGATCGTGCAAAGCTCGGAAGGCAATGGCTTGACCAGGTAAAAAACAAATGCCCGGAAGTAAAATTCATTGCACATTATGCTTTGCTCGGTCATTATGATTTCCTGGATATTTACGAAGCGCCGGATGAAGAAACTGCTGCAAAAGTATCAATGATAAGTTTGTCGAACGGTGCATTCCAGGCTGAGAGTTTATCTGCAATTCCTTATAAAAGATTTTTGGAATTAGCTGACGAAATTTCTTAATAGCTCACGTTACGCTGTACTGCCATAAATTTGTCATTCTGGCTCGTCTCGGTAGGACGAAGTCCTAACGGAGAATCCTGACGGACTTGTCCAGAATTTGAAAAAATTGAATAAACTTAGATTCCGGACTCCCCGCCTATTGGCGGGTCGCCGGAATGACACCTATGCGTAACGTGAGATAATAATTTAAAATATAAACTTTAACAAAGATAAATTCAGGACGTGAGATAATTTTTCAGAAAATTAATCTTGTTTCATAATTCTTATCTCACGTCCTGAAGCAATTCATCAATTAATAATCATAGGAGGAAATTATGCCTTCAAAAAAATTAAAATCATTTTTGGATGAGAATAAAATTAAGTATGTCTCTATCCAGCACTCATCAGCTTATACAGCACAGGAGATTGCAGCAGTTGCACATATCCCGGGAAAAGATCTTGCTAAAACAGTCATAATAAAAATTGATGGGAAGATGGCAATGGCAGTTTTGCCTGCTTCGTACAAAGTGAGCTTTGATAATTTAAAGGATACTCTTGGAGTAAAAGAGGTTCGCTTAGCTTATGAACAGGAATTCATTGATAAATTTCCTGATTGTGAAGTTGGTGCAATGCCGCCGTTTGGAAATATTTACGGTATGGATGTTTATGTTGCTGAAAGCTTAGCTGAGGACGAAGAAATTGCATTCAATGCCTGCAGCCACACCGAGCTTATAAAAATGAGTTTCAGTGATTTTGAAAAACTGGTAAAACCAAAACGAATAAAGTTTTCTGTTCCCAGTAAGAGTTAAGGGCAATAATTCTTTTATGAACTGAAAATTCAGGATGGAGTATTTATAAGATTCCCTTTCAGGTATTCTACAATCTCTTCTATTGTATCAAATGATTTAACCACATCAGCATTTCTTCCTTCCAACTTCATCTGCTCATTCATTTCATTTGTAATTTTTTTCCATAAAGAAGAATGACAGACAATCGGCTTGACTGCCATAAGATCTTTATTCATATACTCCCAGGCTGCAGCAAGCTCAAGTAAAGTTCCTGTGCCACCTTGAAGCACAACAAACCCATCACCAAGTCCAATTAGCTTATCAATCCTTTCAAGGAGTGTATTGCATTTAATTTCTCTTGTAATATACTCGTTAATATGTCTGCCCCATAAATCAACAGTAACACCAATTGCTTCTCCGCCGCCTTCAACTGCACCCTTTGAAGCGGCTTCCATTATTCCGTTGAAACCACCAGTACAAATATCAAATCCATTTAAAGTAAGATTTTTTCCCAGATTATATGCGGTGAGGTACTGCTCTTCATTATTAATTGGTTTAGAACTGCCGAATATCGTTATGATCTTTTTCATACTAAAAAAATATTTTTTTCTTGCGAAATATAAGCAATAAAAAATCCGTAGACTTTTTCAGACTACGGATTTAATAAACTAAATAATTTGGGAAGCTTACTTTGCGTTTGATCCACGAAGAGTTGCAGTAATCTCTATTTCGTCTGCAACCTTTTGTCCGACAACCATATTTTCAACTTCAAAGTTAGAAAGTGCAATATTGAACTTTGCCTGAACTCCAAGTAAATCACCTGGTGCATACTGTGCGGTCTGTTCGCTCGCATCAAGATAAGTTAGAGTTACAACTGCAACAGTTTCTTTTGTTACACCGCGAACTGTGAAATCACCAGTTACTTTTGCTTCTATTTTATTATCCTCAAGAACCTTGACATCTCCGACATTCTTCACAGCAAAGGTAATTTCCGGATATGCATCGGCACTCAGCCAGTTATCACTTCTAAGGTGTTCATCTCTCAAATCAATTGCTGTCTTAATGGAAGCAACTGAAATGATAATAGAACCTTTCATATTTTTAACATCAGTCACATCAAGTGTTACTTTTCCCTTGACGTCATTTGATATTCCTGTAATGTCTTCCAGCGGAGTTGTGCTGAAAAATTTAACCTGATTTCTTTTGTCTTCGAAATTAAATGTCTGCTCGCCTGAAGCTTTAACTTTAAAGCCCTGAGCGAAGGACATCGATACTGCAACAAGCAGCAAGATGGATGTTTTGATTATTGTCTTCATTTTTTCTCCTTTGTTTTTTTTGATTTGAATATGAAAAATAAAATTGCTGATACGAATACTATTATTCCGGAAATAACCGCAGTGTGCGGTAGAAGGCCCAGTATAAACTTTTCCTGATAAACTTTTTGCGGCTCTAATCCTAAGGCTTTATCAAGTTCTGATATTTCCTGATCAACCCAAATTCCATCTTTAGACAAAATTTCTCCTCCGCTCGCAAGCCACCAGATTAAAACTGCTGCTAAAAGAATTAATGCAGAAATTATGACATATTTTTGTTTGCTGTTCATAATGAGCCTGATTGTAATGATTTTTAATTTGTCTAAATTTTCAGTTGTGATTTCAATAAAGTCTGCTAATAACTGGATATTTATTCAAGATGTGGTGATGACTTTATAATTTAATGTTTCTATGTTACAACATATATTGAGAAATTTCAAGACTAATCATTCTGATCTCAGGTTAATAACAAATTATGACTGAAAAAAGTTTCAACATAGTAGTAATTGGTGGCGGAATAATTGGGACATCGACAGCACTTTCCCTTCAAAAAAATTCGAAATTAAGCGTTTTATTGATTGAAGCTGAAAATAAGCTCGCTGCTCATCAGACGGGAAATAACAGCGGAGTTATTCACTCCGGACTTTATTATAAACCTGGCTCCTTAAAAGCTAAGAACTGCACTGATGGAAGAGAATTGCTTTATAACTTTTGTGCAGAGCAAAATATTCCTCACCAGAAATGTGGGAAAATTGTAGTTGCGACCAACGAATCCGAAATAAATGCTCTGGATGAATTGTACAAAAAAGGAATTGCAAACGGTTTGACTGGAATTAAAAAGCTAAGTGCAAACGAGATTAAAAATTATGAGCCACACACAACAGGAATTGCCGGTATATTTGTTCCGCAGACTGGTATAGTCGATTACTCAAAAGTTACTGATGCTTATGCAAAATTATTTTTAGAAGCAGGAGGTTATATTGAAACAAGTTGCAAGTTTTTATCTTTAAATAGTACTAGTAGTGAGCTTATCGCAATTACAACCAAGGGAGAATTTAAAACTAAGTTTCTGGTAAATTGCGGCGGGTTATATTGCGACAGGATTGCAAAACTTTGTGGAGTCAATCCCGGGTTGCAGATTGTTCCTTTCAGGGGTGAATATTATAAACTGAAAAAAGAAAAAGAATATTTAGTTAATAATTTAATTTATCCGGTTCCCGATCCTCGCTTTCCATTTCTTGGCGTTCACTTTACAAGAATGATTAGTGGCGGAGTTGAGACAGGACCAAACGCTGTTCTCGCATTTAAAAGAGAGGGGTATACAAAAAAAGATTTTTCTGTTTCTGATCTATCACAAATGTTTTTTTATTCCGGTTTCTGGAAGATGGCTTCAAAATATTACAAAATGGGCATTGGAGAATTCTATCGTTCATTCAGTAAGAAAGCTTTTGTAAGTGCATTACAAAAGTTAATTCCTGAAATTCAGGAAGAAGATATTGAGGTTGGTGGTGCGGGTGTCAGAGCTCAAGCTCTTGAACCGAACGGAAAACTTGTAGATGATTTTAGAATTGTGGAATCAAATAAAATGGTGCACATATTGAACGCACCTTCTCCGGCAGCAACAGCTTCGTTAAGTATTGGCAGAACTATCGCTGATCTTGTAAAAAAGAAATTTGAAAAAGAGGTTTAGACTTTAAGTATGGATATCATCACGATTCTTGATAATATAATTTCGCAAAATGATCTAAAAAATATTAAGAAAGACGTTTTCGATCTTTCTTCCGACGTCAAATGTGAAAAAGACATTATCATTTATAACCTTAACGGGAATGATCAATCGATAAAAAAAGAACTTCTTCTAAAAGAACTAAAACAAATTCTTGATACCAGAACGATTGAAAGAACCAAGTATTATCTAAACAGACTACTCAAAAGTTTATCGGTTCAAAAGGAAGGAAAGATTAATGATTTAAATTTGAACAGATGGAAAGAGTATGATGATATAATTACAGACAGTCTGTGGATATTTGATAAGCGAGATACTTCCGGTATGCACAAAGCAGGTTACTGGGGAAATTTCATACCGCAAATACCCAATCAGCTTTTAAGAAGATACACCAAAAAGGGAGAATGGGTGCTTGATCCTTTTCTCGGCAGCGGGACAACTTTAATTGAATGTAAACGGCTTGGCAGAAATGGAGTTGGAGTTGAATTAAATCCTGACGTTGCAAAATCAGCCGACTCAATAATCAAAAAGGAAAAAAAACTTTTCAAAATCACCACAAAAGTAATCACGGGAAACAGCAGGACATTTGATTACAAATCTGAGCTTAAAAAGTTTAAAACCGAAACTTTCCAGTTTGCAATTATGCATCCACCATATTGGGATATTATAAAGTTCAGTAATAATAAAGATGATCTATCAAATGCAAAATCGGTGCAAGATTTTTTAAAGATGTTTGGTGAAGTAGTAAATAACTTTTTCCCGGTACTTTCTAAAGGAAGATATTGTGCTGTTGTTATAGGAGATAAATATGTTTCCGGCGAATGGATCCCGCTCGGGTTTTATGTTATGCAGGAAATGATAAACAAAGGTTTCAAGCTGAAATCAACAATCATAAAAAACTTTGATCAGACAACAGCAAAAAGAAATCAGAAGGAACTATGGCGTTACAGAGCCCTTGCTGGCGGATTTTACATTTTTAAACACGAATACATTTTCTTATTTCAAAAATAGAAGCATCAATATTGATAAGATTTATTTTTTTACCGATTACTTTCTGCATTCTTTTTTTTGCAGGCTGCTCATCAGGCAGTTCAACAGCAAATCCGCTTTTACACGATATCTGGGCACTCGAATCAATCGGGGGAGAAAAAATTGTCATAGACGAAACCGTAAAAAATCTGCCTGTGCTTGAAATTTATATTAAAGAAGAAAGAGTCCAAGGTAACACAAGCTGTAATACTATCAACGGCAAAATTAAAGTTGATGAAAGTGAAATTAAGTTTTATGATATAGTTACAACCGAGATGGCTTGTCCAGGGAATCTTGAACAAAGATTTTTATCTGCTCTGGAAAAAGTAAATAATTATAAAATCGAGAAGATGAGATTATATCTTTTTAATGACAGCGAGGAAATAATTGTCCTCAGAAAAATTGATTGAGTTATATTTAAATGAATGTTGATCCTGTCAAGATCGAGGTGGAACTAAAGAAGCGTTTAGCTTATCCATACAAATGGGGAAGAAAACAGAACGATGAATTTGATAAGCTTACAAACTTTGTTTACAGAATTTCCGCCTTCGGTGATGTTGTTAAAGAAGCAGAGAGCAGGTTCAGAAAAGATAAAGAGCATCAAAACATCGCGAATTATGCTTTGAACCGATGGTATAATTTCTGGTCAGCACAGGCAGTTGAGAAAATTTTCTGCTCACTTCCGAACGTCAAACCAGCACTTGATGAAAAAGACAGGCTGGTTGACTTTACAATTCATGGTGTTACTTTCGATCACAAGACTTCAATTTTCCCTAAAAACTTTCCCTATTCAATTGATGAAGCAATAAAAAAAACTAATGAATTAATTCTATGGCTTTACAAGCATCAATCGCAGCAGCAAAGAAAGCATCTGAAGAACAGACTATTTATTGTTCTCTATTCTTCAGATGGAGAACACTGGAAACTGAAAGCAGAAATTTCCTGGCTGAAGGAAAGGATTGAAAAATATATGGAAGGATTCAATCCACACTACCTGTTAAAATTCTCTTTGGAAGAAAAAGAAGAAACACTTTCGGATGTGATCTGGGCAATTCGTTAACGCTATTACTGCTAGCAATACTTCACTATAAAAATCAATTAACCATTTACAACACTTGCGTAATGTTCATTGGTTTGGTATGTTCTATCGGGCTATAAAAAATTTTTCATCCATAAAAACACAAGGAGGTAAAATGAAAACAGGAATAACATTTCTTTTAATCTATCTTTTCGTATCAACGGCAAGCGCGCAAATATTGAATCCTAGTTTTGAGGACTGGAATGCATTCGATCCAGTTAATTGGACTAGCTCGGACGATTTTGGAGGAATAGATGGTATAACAGAGTCTTCAGATGCTCACGAGGGTTCTTCCTCCGTACGAATGGAAGTGGTTGATCTTGGCGGATTTGCATTTCCCCCATACCTCTGGTCAATAGATGATAACGGCAACTACCATCCTGTTTCACAGAAACACGGAAGTTTTAAAGGCTGGTATAAATTCTCTCCACAAGGTAACGACCAGCTTTATATTGTAGTAGGAATGCTAGACAGTGATTCTTCAATAGTTGGTGCTGGTGCATTTTCTTATCTAGGTTCTGTCTCAAGCTGGACACAATTTGACATTCCTATCTATTATAATCCAGGAACCCCAGACCCCGTTCAGACTTTTATCTCTATTGGTATTTATGATTCAACAGGACAAACAAACGCTGGTTCTTTTGCTCTTATAGATCATCTGTCATTCACTGATCCTTCTGCTGTTGAACAAATCAGCGGATTGCCGCAAGGGTTTGAACTATCTCAAAACTATCCCAACCCATTCAACCCATTGACAAATATTGAATACAGTATTCCTGAAGCGTCGTTTGTTCAGTTGAAAGTTTATGATATTCTTGGAAATGAGGTTGCTGATCTTGTCAATGAAGAGCAAGCAGCGGGAACGTATAGAGCTGACTTTATTGCAAATAATCTATCTAGCGGTTTTTATGTTGCACAAATAAGAGCAGGAAATTTTACTAAGACGATTAAAATGACTTTAATGAAATAAGATATTATTTTTTCCAATAATGCCAGGTCAGAGATGGTCTGGCATTTTTACTTTTAAATCCTTTCTGTTAATAATCTAAAGAACTAATTTGCCGACAGAATAAATTTTTAATAATAAAATGATTGAATTTCTTCCACTCGGTGGTGCCGGTGAAATCGGGGCAAACTGCTACTACCTCAATATTAATGAAGTAGGTATAATTCTTGATTGTGGAATGCATCCGCAGAAAACAGGATTAGATTCTCTTCCAAAGTTTGATTTGCTCGATGACAAACCAACGGATTATATTTTAATTTCACACGCACATCAGGATCATCTGAATGCTCTTCCATTTCTCATAAAAAAATTTCCTCACCTTCAAATCATTACTACACCTCAAACGCGTGCAGTTGCAGAATTAACACTGCATAACGCAATATCCATTTTAAAAAGACAGGTGGATGAAAGTGAGTTTGAAATTTATTCCAGAAATGAAGTCGATCTTCTTATAAAATCAATCAACTATAAATCCTGTAATGAAAAATTTGTACTTAGCTCATTAAATAGTGCGCAAGAAATTGAAGCTGAGTTTTTTGATGCTGGGCATATTATCGGTTCTGCTGGAATACTGTTACGCGTTAATGGACAGAAAATATTTTTTACCGGAGATATTAACTTATCATCCCAAACTATATTGCCCGGCGCAAGTCTTCCATCAGAAAAAATTGATATTCTCATAACAGAAACAACTTACGGTACAACAGATTCATCAGTATTAAACACCTGGGAAAAGGAAGTTGAACGATTTTCCTCTGCAATCAACAAAGTTATAAATAACGGGGGTTCTGTTCTCATTCCGGTTTTTGCTCTTGGTAAACTTCAGGAGATGCTTGCTACAATCTGGCTGCAAATGCAGAAAAATAAAATTACCAACGTTGATATTTATACCGGCGGAATAGGAAACAAAATAAACAGAATCTATGATTACAATCGTTACGTTGTTAAGAGAAATGACACGGAACTTATCCTTTATGACATCCCTCAAAAAAACTTGAATGAGTTGAAAGACTCCGATGAGCTCTTTAAATTTCCCAGCATTGTTCTTGCATCAAGCGGAATGATGGTCGATTCCACTAACTCATTTATGCTTGCGAAAAGGTGGCTTCATAAAAAAGATTCTGCGATTTTTACTGTTGGTTATATGGACCCATCGACTCCCGGAAGTATAATTTCAAAAGCAAGAAGAGGAGATAAAATTCAGCTAACAGAGAGGGATAAGAAGGTCGAAGTTAAATGCGAAATAAGGAATTTCAGATTTTCTGCTCACTCAAAAAGAGAAGAATTAGTCTCGCTGGTAAAGATGTTGGACCCAGATAAAGTTGTTCTTATTCACGGGGATAAAGAGGCAATTAACTGGATGGGGGCTTCAATTCTTAAGCAACATCAGGGTAAAAAAGTTTACGCCGCAGAAAATTTCAAGGAGATTACATTTGATTAATGACCCAAACTATTGATATATTGAAATAAGAAATTTTTCATTTTTTAACAAGGGGTACTCCTGAAACCTCTTTCAAAAAAAACATGCTTCTCACTGCTTTCGAAGCCCATCGATAGGAAAACTATATCGACAAGAATATTCGTAACCAATCAAGGAAATCCATTATTCATTGAATTATAACTAAAATCATTGGAGGAAAAATGTCTGGATTAAAAGAAAAACTCGGAAAGAAAATTGAGGAATGGCGTCCTCGGACAACACGTCTAATTAAGGAATTCGGCAATGTAAAAGTCGATGAAGTTGATATTGGACAAATTATCGGCGGGGCAAGAGATATTAAAAGTCTGATAACCGATATTTCTTATCTTGATCCATTTGAAGGAATTCGTTTCAGAGGATTAACGATTCCGGAAGTAATGGAAAAACTTCCAAAAGTTCCCGGCGGTGAAATGCCTTATGTTGAAGGTTTCTTCCATTTCTTATTGACTGGAGATATTCCATCTGAAGCCGATGTGAAGGAAGTTGCAGACGAATTCAAAAAAAGAAGTGCTATTCCGAAATACGTTTTTGATGTTCTGAAAGCAATGCCCGCTGATTCTCATCCGATGGTAATGTTTTCGACTGCTATACTTGCTATGCAGCGCGAATCTGTATTCGTTAAAGAATATAACTCGGGTAAACTAAAAAAGAATGACTACTGGATTCCAACTCTTGAAGAAGGTTTAAATCTTCTTGCTACAATTCCCGGAATTGCTGCTTTCATATACCGGTTAAAATACAAGAATGGACAGATAATTGATTCTGATCCAAAGCTTGATCTTGGCGGGAACTTTGCACATATGATGGGAATCAATAAGCCTTACGATGATGTTGCGAGAATGTATTTCATTTTACATAGCGACCACGAAAGTGGCAACGTTAGTGCACATACAGGACACCTTGTAGCAAGTGCATTATCAGATTTGTATTACTCAATTTCTGCAATGACAAACGGACTTGCAGGACCATTACACGGACTTGCAAACCAGGAAGTACTCAGCTGGCTGCAGGGAGTTTATGATAAGATGGGCGGTAAAATTCCAACCGAAGAAGAAATGAAACAGTTTGTTTGGGATACTCTTAAAGGAGGACAGGTTATTCCGGGTTTCGGTCACGCTGTTTTGAGAAAAACTGATCCCCGTTATATGGCACAAAGAGAATTTTGTCTGAAACACTTACCGAAAGATCCGTTATTTATTTACGTTGATCTTCTGTTTAAAGTTGTTCCGCCGGTACTACTTGAACAAGGTAAAGCAAAAAATCCATGGCCGAATGTTGATGCACAATCTGGCGTTATTCAATGGTATTATGGCTTAAAGGAATATGATTTCTATACTGTTCTTTTTGCCGTTGGAAGAGCGCTTGGTGTTGTTGCAAATATTATCTGGGACCGTGCACTTGGCTATCCAATTGAAAGACCAAAGTCAGTAACAACTGCAATGCTTGAGGAAGCTGCAGGCATAAAGAAATAAGGGCCTCACCCCCATCCCCTCTCCAAAGGAGAGGGGCTTTTAAAATTAATTCGAATTGTAGCACAGATTATTCCGAAGGAATGGCTTTGCCAATAATCTGTGCTACGGTTTTAAAATGTAAATGCCATCCTGAGTTGTGATGGCATTTTTAGTTAGGCAATTAAATAAATTTATTTGAGTAATACCATCTTCTTTACGCTCACATAGTCGTTTACATTTAACCTGTAGATGTAAACTCCGCTTGCTAGTGAACTAGCATTGAAATTTACTTCGTACCTGCCTGCAATCTTTTCTTCGTTCACTAGTGTTGCAACTTCTGCACCGAGTATATCATAAACCTTCAGAGTTACCATTCCTTCCTTTGGTATCTGGTAGCGGATTGTAGTTGATGGATTAAATGGATTTGGGTAGTTCTGCTCAAGCGAATATGCAACGGGAAGTGTTGTTCCATCAAAATTAATTTGTGTGTATTTCCTTTTAT